>JAQUCQ010000004.1:0-27184 GCA_028686145.1 Desulfuromonadaceae bacterium
CACGGACTGCCGTTTGGAAACATATATCTGCGTTGAGAAGCAACGGCTACTGCATCGAAGCTGTTCCATCTCGCGGGTATCGGCTTGTCTCGTCGCCAGACAACATCGATCCATTCGAAGTACGCGCCCGACTAGAGGGCGGTAAAATCGGTAGGCGGCTCGAGTTTCTTAACCTGACTGCATCAACTAATGCTGATGCCTTTCGGTTGGCAGAAGCTGGAGCTGTCGAGGGAACAGTTGTCCTGGCAGACTCCCAGACCGGCGGGAAAGGCAGACGTGGCAGAGCCTGGGCTTCTCCCGCCGGGGTCAACCTTTACTGTTCGGTTGTTCTCCGCCCCACCATAATGCCGCATGAAGCCCCACAGCTGACTTTTCTATCCGCAGTGGCTGCAGCACGGGCAATTGAACAGACGACAAAACTCAACCCGGAAATCAAATGGCCCAACGACCTGCTTATTTCCGGAAAAAAGGTTGCCGGCCTGCTGAATGAAATGAGTGCTGAGACCGATGGTATCAATTTTGTCATTTTAGGTATCGGCATCAACCTGAATATGACAGCAGACCAGTTCCCTGGTGATCTGCGCCAACCTGCCTCTTCTCTTCTCCTGGAATCCGGCGCACGAGTTAACCGGGGTCTCTTTGCCAGTACCATGCTATATGAACTTGATCGGTTGTATGCTGACTTTCAGAGGTATGGTTTTGGTCCGGTACGTGAAGAATGGCAGCGGCGCTGTAATGCAAACGGACGCCACGTACTTGTCAGCGACTCAGGGACCGACTGTACCGGTGGGAGATTTATCGGTATCGATGTGGATGGAGCGTTATTGCTCCGATCAGATGACGACATACTGTACCGTATCACCTGTGGAGATGTGAGGGTAATTTAAATGCTTCTTGTTATCGACGTCGGCAACAGCAACATAGTATTAGGAGTTTATGACTGCGAGGTGCTTATCCGCAGTTGGCGCCTTTCAACGGATAAATCCCGTACATCGGATGAATACGCTGTGCTCCTTCACAGCCTGTTTGACCAGGCAGGGATCAGCTTTTCAGCGGTAAAGGCCTCAATTATTTCCTCAGTTGTCCCTCCATTAACCGGCGTAATGGAGGCAATCTCTCACGATTTCTTCAATTTGACACCCTACGTTGTCGGTCCCGGAATAAAAACAGGGATGCCGATCCACTATGACAACCCTCGCGAAGTTGGAGCCGATCGAATTGTTAACGCAGTGGCAGGTTATGAAAAGCATAAATGCCCGTTGGTAATTGTCGATTTCGGAACTGCAACAACCTTTGATTATGTCAATGGCAAAGGAGAATACTGTGGTGGCGCTATCGCACCAGGCCTTGCTATTTCAGTAGAAGCACTTTTTCAGCGAGCCAGTAAATTGCCGAGAATTGACATAATCAAACCACCCCATGTCATCGCAAAGAATACCGTTAACTCAATGCAAGCTGGAATTTTTTATGGGTATGTCGGCTTGGTAGATGGGATTGTGGAACATATTCAGGCTGAATCGAACGAAGCGTTTCGAGTGATCGCCACCGGTGGTCTTGCTGCTTTAATTGCTCCGGAGTCAAAGACTATTGATGAAATAGATGAGAACCTGACACTTGAGGGTCTGCGCATACTGTATGAACGAAACCGCTGATGAGCTCACCCAATGAGTCTCTCTGGAATTAAGCGTTACATTTGAACGGGCAGTGAAATCCATTTCGCACGCAAGGAGGCTATTTTATGGGACAATTTGAAACCTGCAAGATTCGCAACTTGGGCATAATCGCGCATGGTGGTGCCGGGAAAACATCGCTTTCTGAAGCAATCCTGTTTGATACCGGAATGATTGACCGTCTTGGTCGAGTTGATGACGGCACATCAACCATGGATTTCGAGCCTGAAGAGATCAAACGAAAAATTTCGATCACTTCCTCCCTGGACCATTGCGAGTGGCAGGGGCATTCCATCCACATAGTAGATACTCCCGGCTATGGAAACTTTATTTCTGACACTCGTGCCTGCATGCGAACTCTCGACTGTGCAGTCATCATCCTCTCGGCCATATCAGGAGTTAAAGCCCAGACGGAGGAGCTCTGGAGCTGGGCCAATGAATTTGAAATCCCCCGCATCGCATTCGTCAACAAAATTGACCGTGAACGAGCCAGCTTCCTGCGGGCTATCGACGATATGGAAAAAATGCTGGGTGCACGCGGAGTCGCCATTCAAATCCCGATCGGACTTGAGTCAGCTTTTGAGGGCATTATCGACCTGATAACAATGAAGGCCTGTTTTTATGCAAAAGACGGCTCGGGGAAATACACCGAGGGAGCTATCCCTGCCGAGTACGCTGAAGAAGCTGCTCGTTTGCGTGGCCAGATGGTTGAGACAGTCGCCGAAGCGTATGATGCACTCACGGAAAAATACCTCGAAAACGGCGATTTAACTGTAGATGAAATTATTGACGGGCTTCGAGTTGGAACAATGCGCAATACATTCACCGCCGTCCTTTGCGGAGCGGCCACACCAAACATTGGTATCGCTCACCTTCTCGATGCAATCTGCGCCTACCTCCCTTCTCCACTGGATCGAACCAAGGCGATCGGCATTCATCCCAAGACCGAAGAGATTATCGAACGAGCTCCCGACGAGAATGAACCATTCTCTGCACTGGTTTTCAAGACAACGTCCGACCCCTATACCGGTAAAATCACTATTTTCAGGGTTTATTCGGGAGTGCTCAACTCTGATTCTACAATATATAACTCTACCAAGGGGGTTGAGGAACGGATCGGCCAGATTTACGAACTGGAGGGTAAAAAGCAGCATCCGATCAAACAGGCTGTTGCAGGAGACATCGTTGCTGTTGCCAAACTCAAGGAAACGGTAACCGGCGACACACTCTGTGATCCAGCAAAACCGATCATATTTGAGCCGGCAAAACAGCTTTTACCGGTGATATCATACGCAATAGAGCCGAAAACCAAGGTTGACGAAGACAAGATTCACAATGCACTGCACCGCATGATCGAGGAAGAACCCACGCTTGAGTCGCACCGTGACACCCAGACCAAGGAATTAATTATTTCCGGCATGGGACAGGTTCACCTTGAGGTAATAGTAGAAAAAATGAAGCGCAAATTTGGCGTTGAGGTTCTGCTTAAGACACCTAAAGTGCCCTATTTTGAAACTATTCGGGGGACAGCTAAGGTACAGGGCAAATACAAGAAACAATCCGGAGGCCGCGGACAGTATGGCGACTGCTGGATTGAAATGTCGCCGGCCGGACGGGGTGAAGGATACATTTTTGAAGATAAAGTTGTCGGCGGTGTCATTCCACGCCAGTATATTCCAGCCGTTGACAAAGGGATTCAGGAGGCCAGTATGGAAGGTTTTCTGGCAGGCTACCCGGTCGTTGACTTTAAAGTTGCCCTCTATGACGGGTCATTCCACACCGTAGACTCCTCCGAAATGGCCTTCAAGGTCGCCGGTTCAATGGCATTCAAGAAAGGCATGGAACTCTGCAAACCAGTTTTGCTTGAGCCTATAGTGAATATGAAAATCACCGTACCGGACGAGAATATGGGCGATGTTATAGGCGACCTTAACTCCAGGCGCGGCAAGGTTGTCGGCGTTGAGCCAAAAGCAAATTCACAGATTATCCGCACGATAGTCCCGATGTCTGAAGTTTTGGCCTATTCTAACGATCTCAAGTCGATGACCAGTGATCGGGGACTGTTCAGCATGGAGTTTTCTCATTACGAAGAAGTGCCTTCTCACCTTTCTCAAAAAATAATTGCCGACTCTCTTGCGGGAAAAAAAGAAACGCATAACAATCACTGAGCGATAAATGGAGGTTTTACATGGAATTTAAATTCAGTAAAGACGCAGATGACTCTCACCATCAGGAAGCACCACCTGAGAAAAAGAATCAAAGTGCACTTCTGCTCCTGCTGCTGATTCTGGTTGGCGGTTTCGGCTATGTCTATATTTTCACCGACCTCGTTAAGCCCCTGGAAGTGCAAAAAACGGCTGAAACGGTTATCCCAGCACCACCGGTTACCAAGATCCCTCTTCCGGCCCGTGAGGGTGAGCCTGCTAAACCAGAGAATAAGGCACCTGAAAAAACTGGAGTTTTGAAAACAGTTGCAACCAACACGCCATCAGCAAACAAACCAGCACTAACCAAGCCAGCCCTCCCCCCAGCTGCAAAAACAGCTGACAAAAAAGCTTCGCTGGCAGTTGCCCCTGACAAGAAAAATGAATCCGTTGCTGCGGCCAAAGCTGGAGAGAAAAAAACTGCCGTACAGACAAAGAAAATTGTTGTTGCAACCAATAAGAGCGGACCTGCAAAAGATAGCGCAAAGAATTCCTCTTTAATAAAAAATCAGACAAAACCGCACCCTGATGCAAAGAGCAAAAAACACGAAAACAACTCGTGGTCGCTTATTGTCGGAAATTATGTCCTCGAAGAGGACCTGGCAGCCGAAATGGGACGCGTACGTAAGGCAGGGTTCAAGCCAACAATAGAACCTTCCTCACACATAAAGACGACTATGAACCGCCTGTTGATATCTGAATTCAACGACCGAGCCACAGCTCAGTCTTCTCTGAAAAAGTTGAGTGGTTACACTTCGGATGCATTCGTGATGGAACAGGGAGGAAAGTTTGCCGTCTATGCCGGTTCATATTTACAAAGCGATGCAGCAAACACTGAAAAAGAGCGACTGAAAGCAGCCGGCTTTACAGTAGCCATTAAGCGTGCCAGTATCGCGATTCCCTCTCAGCGCCTGTCAATTGGACCTTTTAAAAACAAGAAAACAGCAGACTCCGCACTCTTGAGGTTAAAAAGCGCTGGGATAAAAGCAACTCTTTCACAGAAATAACTTCCAGATGGCTGAAAAAATAAAATTAACCATTTCCCCGGCTGTGGCGGCATACGTCCGGCCGGGGACTGCTCTGGAAATAAGATTCTCCGGTTGCGCCGCCGCCGAAAGCATGGCAACGCCCGACCGGCTGATGCTATTATTCTGTCTTTCAAAAGATTCAGAGCCAGCCGTCCGCACCGCAGCAATTTCCTGCATGGAACTACTGCCGAAGGAAGCAATCAGAGAGTACATGGATTTCGCCCATCCTCATCCTCTTGTTCTCAAGGCATTATCAACCATTTGCCACAATCATCCTGAAGCGTGCCAGCCGTCTGATGCTCTCGCTATTGATGATAGTGAGCAGGAAGATACGGCACCAGATGATGCCGACTATTGTGCTGAGCCTGAAGATGAAGAACCCGTGAATGAAAATGACGAGGAGTTTCTCAGCAAATATAAAACGGCCCAGTTTATGGGAATTGGCGAAAAGATTAAGATGGCACTTTCGGGGGACAAAGAGTGGCGCTCCATTCTGGTGAAAGATTCAAACAAGCTGGTTTCAGGGAGTGTCATAAAGAATCCGCGCATCACCGAGGCTGAAGTGCTAACGCTTATCAAAGCAGGCATTCAGAATGATGAAATCATGCGGTTAATCTGTGCCAACAAGGAATGGATAAAAAGTTATAAAATAAGAAAAGCTCTTGTCGAGAACAACCGGACACCGGTCCAAAACGCCATGAGATACCTTGGCACTATGGGTGAGAAGGATCTGGCTTTTTTTGCCAAAAGCAAAAACATCTCTTCCGTCATTTCAACCATGGCAAAGCGTCTTTTGTTGAACAAGAAAAAGTAGGTCATTCCGGAGTTTGACATGGCACTCGTAAATCATGCAAAAAAAGAGATCAACGCTAAAATTGTATTTTATGGACCGCCTGGAAGTGGCAAAAACACCTCTCTCACCTATATTTATTCACGGATCAAGCCGTCCTTGCGCGGCGAATTAAAGAATATTCCAGCTGGCGCCGATAATCTGGTGCTCTTTGATTTCAGCCCTTTTGAAACTCCGTTGCCAAACGGATATCATGTTCGCTTTCATGTCTATACGCTTACAGGAACTGTTGCCAATCCGGCAACCTGGAAAATGACGCTCAAGGGCACTGACGGGATCATAATCATGGTTAACCCTGCCACTGCGCAGACAGCTGAAACCAGAGAGAGCGTTTCGCAATTGCGCGATTTTTTATCTGCATATGGAGTAGGACTTCACGAAACACCTGCCGTTTTGCAGCTTAACAACTTTGCTCCTGGAACTCAGCTCGATGATGTGGCGGGTATTGCAGCAGCGCTTGACCTCTCAATGCTGACAACGTGCCGTTCTAACGCCGCCTGCGGAGATGGAATTCTGGAGTCTCTTACAACTCTTTCCCGTCAGATTCTTGACCGGATCAATGCAAAAGATCAACAGAATGAACAAGCTGATCACGCCAAAAAGCCTGAAAAGTCCATTGCTCCCACGGAGACACTCTCCCCATCCCCATTTGATTCAACCATTTCAGCTGGATCAGAAAACGGTGCTGTAGCACAACGATCTGGCAACGAGCCGCTTGTAACTCTGCTGTCCAATGACCTTTACGTTGAAGGGACAACGCTTAAAATTCCTCTGGAGGTCCAATGTGGTACGACTCAAAGCAGGTTGGTGGTAACAGTATCGGTAGCGGTAGCAAGTTAGAGAGAATTTTTTCAGCACAACATCCTTTTTTATCTGAGACAATCCTATCGCCTGAAGATGCGAGGGAACATAAAAGGGACCGCATGTTGGTAGGCCCGGTATTCGTCTCCAAACTCCACAACTAATCGGGTTTCCTCAAGACGGGCACCGATAACGAAATATATTGCCGAAAGCAGAGTCAGCAGGAGCCAGCGGGTGCTTATAACCGGATTACACAGAAGAAACAATAATGAATACAGGTACAGCGGATGCCGTACGACCCGATAACAGCCACTGGTAATCAACGTGTGAGTTTGCGCTCCGGCGGCAGATAGTCTGTGAATTCCGAGAAATTCGGCAGCTCCGGACTGTCGGGTACAAGCAAACAGAATTATGAGAAACAACAATTGCATGAAGTACATGACAAGGCTCCATGCTCCTGGCACTACATACAGAACAGTAGAGTTCCGAAAGACAGCCATTGTCCAGCCGAAGAGCGCCAATGACAGAAGGTTGTAATACACACGGTAGAATCTGCTCAGGTGTTTATTTTTTTCAGACACACGTCTTTTAAGGGACGGTATTGCCAAAATTGAGTGTACGGCAACAAAGAGAAGGAAGCGGAATACGAACAAAACGGCATCAGACATGCAAACCACCATATAAGTCATATTATTGAATATACCATCACGATCGTCTTGAATACATAGCTATTACGTGTTATAAGCGACGAAACTGCTTCACTTTATTGGAGGTTGGATAATGGCAATTATCACCGTATCACGCGAAATGGGCACCGGAGCCTATCAGATTGCTTCGGAAGTTGCCCAAAAGCTCAAATACACTCTTATAGACGGGCCACGAGTAAAATCACTGGCAGCCAAATATGGCCTGACTCCAGAGATACTGCAACTGGTTGACGAAAAGCCACCATCCTATGTTACAGCAGAAGACCGCAAACGTGCGGCAGCTCTTAATGCAATCGAATTGATTATCCTCGACCTCGCCCGCAAAGGTAATGTTGTCATTTATGGCCGGGGCGGCCAGGATTTGCTGAAAGATTGTAAAAACATTCTTCGTCTCCGCTTTATAGCCGATTTTGAAGAGCGGGTAGAACGTTTTGCCGAACGCGAGTGGATTGATCCGGATATGGCTCGCACGCTGATACGTCGCAGTGACCACCAACGGGGTGGTTTCATTCATTTCTACTTTGATCGTGACTGGAATAATCCGAATTACTATGATCTGGTTTTTAACACCTCACGTCTTTCGGAGGCGACAATTGTCGACAGCATTATTGCAACGGCAAAAGAGCCCGCCTTAAAAGAGTCTGATAAAGCTGCAGGTGCAATTATAGATAGTGTTATTTTGTCAAAGAAAATTGAAACTGCCCTCTTAAATGCTCCAGTCCTAGAGGACTATCGCCCTTTTACAATTTCTGCTGACAAAGGAGCGGTGTCAATCAGCGGTTATATTGTTTCTGAAGCTCAGAAAAAGGCAGCGATAGAAATAGTCACATCAATAAAAGGAGTAACATCGGTTAGTGAAGATATTCAGGTATTTGATTACAAGGCCTACAAGGAAAAAATGTAGCTGTTTACCTTCTTATTTGCCGTAACCGTTCATACAAGGGGGCGAGCAGGGCGCTGTCAAAGCGCATACCTTCTCGCCCTCTGCCAATTTCTAGCCCTTCCTCTATTCCGTGGAAATCCGATCCGGCTGTCACCAACAAACCGAGTTCTTCAGCAGTGCGCCGCAAAAATTCTATTTCAATTGGCCAGCCCATATTGTTATAAACCTCAATTCCATCAAGCCCCGATTCGTGAAGAGCAGCAATGACTGGGCCAAGTATGGCCGAATCTTTGGATATGCTGGTCGGATGGGCAAGCACTGCAACTCCTCCGATACGATGGATTTCATCTATGGCTTCATTCATCGGCCAATAACTTTTAGGGACGTTACAAGGAACAAGATAGCGCCGGAACGCATCTTCCACCGAAGTGACGTATCCCTGTTCCAGGAGTGCCCGAGCAATATGCGGACGCCCAATAGACTCACGGGCAAAAGCCAGAACGATCTCGCGGCTTAGCCCGTTTCGCCCTTCAGAGCGCAAGCTATCGTTCACGCGCGCGAGGATCTCATCGTTTCGAGTTTCACGTTGGCGTCTGTACCCATCAAGATCCTGCAGGAATTTCTTTTCGGCGCAGTCGATACCATATCCAAGCAGATGGACATCGTGCCACTCTTCAAACTGCACGGAGAGTTCGACAGCGGAAAGCACTTCAATTCCGGCAACAGTCCCTGCAACAGACGCTTCTTCAACCCCTGCAACTGAATCGTGGTCTGCAATGGCGATTACGCGTATATCATGTTTATCGGCAAGGGCAACAAGTTCCGTTGGGGTAAAAGCACCATCCGAAAAGCTGGAGTGTATATGCAGGTCAATATTCATGCTGCACATACTACCGCGTCACCACAAAAAAGTAAAACCGCTATTGCAGAGAAATCCTGCATAGGCTAGAATTCAGCTGATGAAACATGGCAAGATACATACCGTTATCAATATTCTGCGCGAAGAATACAAAAACTGGCGGACTCCGGCCGTTACGATTGTCTCCCAGTGTAACGGCAGTCCGTTCAAAATCTTGATATCCTGCATCATCTCTTTGCGTACCAAAGATGAAGTGACTGCCCTGGCTTCTGAGCGCATTTTTGCTCGGGCCCAAACACCTGAAGAGATGACGCGACTCTCTGTCGAGGAAATATCACAACTTATCTATCCTGCTGGATTTTATCACACTAAAGCAGCACAGATCGCTCTGTTATCCCGGAAGCTGTTGGATGAATACCAGGGAACCGTGCCGGACGAGATTGATACGCTGCTGGAATTCAAAGGGGTTGGGCGCAAAACCGCCAATCTGGTGCTGACCCTCGGCTTTGGCAAACCGGGGATTTGTGTGGATACCCATGTACATCGCATATTCAACCGTCTCGGATATATTGCGACAAAAACTCCAGAAACCACTGAAATGGCGTTGAGGGTCCGCCTCCCGCCAGAATATTGGATCGAGATCAACGATCTTTTGGTTGCCTTCGGACAGAATCACTGCCACCCGGTCTCACCGTGGTGTTCAAACTGCAAATTATTGAGCATTTGCGACAGAATTGGTGTTAAAGTGTCTCGGTGATGTTACAAACACAAAAAAACAGCAACCATCGTATTTGATTATTGCCAGTTGACAAAAACTCATATAAATTGAAACACTATTTTATCGCAGCCACCTATGGAGGTATTGCATGTTACAAAAAATTGGTTTTATTGGACTTGGAACTGTCGGTCGGCATATGGCTGCCAATCTGTGCAAGGGAAGCTACGAATTGACAGTGTATGACACTGAACTGGCTGTAGTACAAGACTTGGCCGCCCTGGGTGCCAAAGCGGCATCTTCTGCGCTTGAAGCTGCCAAAGGTCGCGATCTTGTCATCGCTATTGTCCCAGAAGGGGATGAATTGGGGCCGCTCTTTTTCGGCGAAAAAGGCATTTTAGCCGGTATTGATAGCGGCACAATTCTGGCTGACATGGGATCGCACTCTCTCGAAACCACTATGAGACTGTCTGAGGAATGCACACATAAAAAAGTTCCTTACCTGGATGCCCCGGTATGGGGAAGCAAAGACCACGCAGTCAACGGGCTCATGACAATCATCACGGCAGGTGACCCCGCTCTGGCAGGCAAATGCCGCGAACCATTCTCGTTTTTTGGACTTAACACTATCCACGTTGGTAAAATCGGTGAAGCCACCAAGATGAAGTTTATCGTAAATCTGGTGCAGGCAGAATTAGTTCAGGTACTTGCAGAAGGTCTGGTATTTGGAGAAAAAATGGGTTTTAATGCCGACAAGATTCTGGAAGTGCTTGATACGCGTGGAGTTGCATCACCACTTTTCCATCAGAAAGGGCGCGCAATGGCTCGCGGAGATTTTTCCCGTAGTCTGGCCCTCAAATATGTCAATGACCAACTGCATATGGTCATGAATGCCGCCCGACTGGTCGGCCTGACCTTGCCGGCAGCTGAAGCCGCCAGCAAAGTATATCAAGCAGGAGTTGACGCAGGTCTTGGAGAAGAAGATGTCTCCGCAGTCATCAAAGTTTTGCGCAAGTAGTGCAGGCAGCGGTTTTTTTTACATCAGGCGTCCAATACTATTGGGCGCCTGTTTTTTTGAGTGAAAGGAACGCAGTATGATTGTACTCGGCATAGATCCCGGCTCACGCATTACCGGCTACGGAATTGTAGAGAGCGTAGGCAATCGTCTGGTTCACATTGATAATGGCGCCATTTTCACCGATACTGCACTCGACTTCCCCGGTCGCCTCAAAAAGATCTTCGACGGGCTTTTGGAGGTAATAGCTCAGTATCATCCTGAACAGGTTGCGGTTGAGAACATATTCTTTGCGACCAACCCGCAAAGTGCGCTCAAACTGGGTCAAGCCCGCGGAGCCGCTATTGTCGCGGCCGTACATTGCGGCTTGCCTGTCGCCGAATACTCTGCACTGCAGGTCAAGCAAGCCGTTGTAGGCAAGGGGCGGGCCGAAAAAGAGCAGGTACAGAAGATGCTCAAGGCACTGCTCGGCTTACCGGAAACCGCCCAGGCTGATGCTTCAGACGCACTTGCGGTCGCAATCTGTCACATCAACTCAACCGGCCTCAAACATCTAACCGATGGAACGGTCCGCGCGAAAAAACAAAAAACATCTTGGAGAGACATGAAGCTATGATTGCACTTTTAACCGGCCTTATTGCCCATAAATCGCCCGACCATATCATCCTCGACGTTAAGGGGGTAGGCTAACGGGTACACATTCCGTTTTCGACATACTATGAACTTCCTGAAGAGGGAGGGACCGCGTCACTACACATTCACACCAGTGTCAGAGAAGATGCTATATTGCTCTACGGTTTCCGCACACGACTGGAAAAGTCCTTCTTCCAATTACTGATCGCTGTTTCCGGAGTTGGCCCCAAATTGGCACGCGATATCCTTTCCAATATTCAGCCCGCTCCACTGGCTCAGGCCTTGCTACAAGGCGATCTTAACAAGCTTTCCACTATTCCCGGCATCGGGAAAAAAACGGCTGAACGTCTGGTGCTGGAATTGAAAGAAAAGGTTGGCAAATTGGATCTATCTTCTCTTCCTACCGCTGAGGCCCGGGAGATACCGGCCGAAGACGGTACTGAAGATGTAATTTCAGCATTGCTCAATCTTGGCTACAAAGAACCTCACGTACGCAAAGCCTTGGCTGCGCTTGATGCAACCGGAGGTGTTTCAGTAGAAGGGCTTCTGAAGCAGGCCTTAAAATCGTTGATGAAGTAAATGAAGAGTAAAACCTACTCCCAGCTCAACCCTATACAATACCGTTGCCATATGGTATAGAATCCAGACAAAGGAGGCTATTAGAAATGGCATGTCTCTCAATATTTTTAATGCTTATTTTTGTGCCTATTACGGCCTTTGCTGATTGTATAATCACAGATACGCCATACAAATTTGAGGTTATATGCTCTGGCTATAACCCCACATATCCACCGGCAGCTTCAACAAAAAAGAGGGCAAAAACTGCGAAAAGAACAAATAGGGCAAAGAAGACATGCTTTGAAGATAGGAAGAGTTCCACACAGACTGTTGTTATGAATGCAGAAGAGTTACAGTTCATGCAGACAAGAAATCGGCAGGATGGTTATCGTGGCAAACAAATACCTCAGGAGCAAACAACTAAAAAAACTGATGCGGAGGCTAATCACGACTCCTGATTAGAAATCATGGTATCCCCGCCACCTGCCTTCATATTGACCTCCATCTGATTAATTATTTCCGGCAATAAGATAAATAATGTATAGAAGAATTGTTTGGAAGGAATTTTGTCGCGGCATCTCCTACGGCACATACAAAAAAGGGGCTACAGAATAAACTGTAACCCCTTGAATTTGCTGGTCGGTGAGACTGGAATCGAACCAGCGACCCCCTGCTCCCAAGGCAGGTGCGCTACCAGGCTGCGCTACTCACCGACGAAAGACAAATTGTATATCATGGCTATTGCTGTTGCGCAAGACAATTATTACTTGCCGGTAAATTCCCGTACCACCGAACTGCGTAATTCGATAACCTGGGCATATTAAGCCAGTGCAGAGCTTGCGGGTAGAGGGAGATAGTTCCGAACGGACGCAGTAATCCCCGCAGCATCCAAACCCAGCATGGCACGCAGTTCATGTTGTTCGCCCTGAGGAATGTAGGAATCGGGATATCCGAGGCGCAGCACCCGTATCCCGCTCATACCACGCTCTTCAAGCAACTCCAGTACAGCTGAGCCAAAGCCGCCTTGCAAAGCGTTTTCCTCAATGGTTATCAAAATTCCACATTTTTCTACCAATGCGAGGATTAATTTTTCGTCAAGCGGCTTCACGAAACGAGCATTAACAACCGTCAGCGCAACTCCTTCTACATCCAGTGCGGCAGCAGCTTCCAAAGCGGGATGTACCATCGTACCGAGGGCAAGAACTACGGCGGCATCTCCTTCACGTAGCGTCTCAGCACAACCGACTGGAATAATTTTAAACGTCTGATCCAAGGCCACTCCATACCCATTTCCGCGAGGGTAGCGAATCGCAGCCGGACTCCCGAGATTTATAGCGGTCGCCAGCATATGCTGCAGTTCATTTTCATCCTTGGGAGCCATTAACGTCAGATTGGGAAGATGGCGCAGATAGGAAAGATCAAAGGCGCCGTGATGGGTCGGGCCATCATTCCCGACAACCCCGCAACGATCGATAGCAAAGGTTACCGGCAAGTTTTGCAGACAAACATCGTGGCACACCTGGTCATAGGCGCGTTGCAGAAAACTTGAATAAACCGCAAAAACCGGACGGTAACCTCCGACCGCCAAACCAGCAGCGAAAGTGACTCCATGCTGTTCAGCAATCCCAACATCAAAAAAACGCTCTGGAAATTCTTTAGAGAATTTTGCAAGCCCGGTGCCGTCAGGCATGGCTGCAGTGATAGCAACAATCCGCTCATCCTCAGCAGCCAGCTTGCAAAGTGCAGCGCCAAAAACTGCGGTATATGATGCTGCCCCTCCCTTCCCCTTGAGTACCTTACCGGTTTCAATTTCGAACGGTCCGACCCCATGAAACAGCGCCGGATTATTCTCGGCAGGCTTATACCCCATCCCTTTCTTTGTAAGAACATGGATGAGTACTGCAGTATCGAATTTCTTTACATTTTCGAGCGTTTCAATCAGTGCCGGCAGATCATGACCATCTACCGGGCCGATATACTCGAATCCGAACGCCTCGAAAAGCATTCCGGGTGTAAACATGCCTTTGAATGACTCCTCCATTTTGCGGGCGATGTGAAGAACACCTTTACCCACTTCCAATCGGGTAAGAAATGACTCGGTATTTTTTTTAAAGCGCTGAACAAATTCGCTTGATGCCGTACGGGTCAGAAAATTTGACAGGGCACCGACATTTTCGGCTATCGACATCTCATTATCGTTCAAGACAATAATCATGTCCTTATTGAGGTGTCCGGCGTGATTGATCGCTTCATAAGCGATACCGCCGGTCATAGAACCATCACCGATGACCGCCAGCACCTTATTTTTGCGCCCAGCCAGATCGCGGGCAACCGCAAAGCCGGTCGCAGCAGAGATCGAGGTAGAGGAATGACCAACGTCGAAGGCATCATGCGGCGATTCATGACGTTTGGGAAATCCGCTGATGCCATTCAGCGTACGCAGCGTGCCAAAACTATCTCGGCGCCCGGTCAGCAGCTTGTGAGCATAGGCCTGATGTCCCACATCCCAGATAATCTTGTCCGCTGGCGTGGTAAAAACCCTGTGCAGGGCAATTGTCAATTCAACAACTCCCAGCGACGGCGCCAGATGCCCGCCAGTAGCGGCACAAGTCTGGATAATAACCCGCCTCAGGTCTGCGGCGAGCTCAGGAAGCCGGGAAGCGCGAAGTCGTTTGACATCTTCTGGTGAATCAATTGTTTCAAGAATTGACATATGTAGTCCGTTTTTAATCTGTGATAAATTAATTTTAGTTTTTACGTTGCACGATATACCGCGCGATATCCCGCAAAGGGTCAGCTTCTGCACCAAAAATTTTCAGAGAGCTCAGCGCCTCATCCATCATAGACTGAGCCTCTTCCTTGGCAGCAGCAACCCCAATTACGGCAGGATAGGTTGCCTTGCCACGGGCCTCATCACTGCCGGCATCCTTGCCGATTTCTTCTGTCGTGCCCTCAATATCAAGGATATCATCGGCAATCTGAAAGGCCAGTCCGGCCGCTTCACCATAGCGGGTTATCGCCGCCAACTGCTGTCCGGCAGCACCTCCCAAGAGAGCCCCGGCCACAACCGAGGCCTTAATCAGGGCACCGGTCTTGTGGGTATGGATGTATTGAACAGTCGCCAGATCAATATCCGGGCTCCCTTCACTCTCCATATCAATAACCTGTCCACCTACCATGCCGTAGGAGCCGGCACAAGTTGCAATCTCGTGGATTACGGCCAGCAACCCGGATGGCTCGCTGCCAGCGGTGTAACGTGGATCACTCGCTAACTTGAAAGCCTCCGTCAGGAGCGCATCGCCGGCAAGAATCGCAATCGCCTCTCCGAACACCTTATGGTTTGTTGGATTACCTCGCCTAAAATCATCATCATCCATGGCAGGCAGGTCGTCGTGAATCAGTGAATAGGTGTGAATCATTTCCATAGCACAGGCAGCCGGGACAGCATATTCGGTATTCCCGCCAACCGCTTGACAAGCCGCCAGCATCAGGATTGGGCGTACCCGTTTACCACCCGCAAATATTGAGTAACGCATGGCCTTGTGAACACTATGCGGCAGCTCTGTTTCCCTCGGCAAAAATCGGTCAAGTGCCGCATCAATACGGGCACATTGTTCTTTCAAATATACTTTCAGATCCATGACCTACTTCCTTTCAGTTAGTCTTCCCCAGATTCAAAAGGCTCCCGTTTTAGAGTACCATCTTTCTGTTTCAGAAGGATTTCGACCCGACGCTCAGCATCGTCGAGCTTGCTTGAACAAAAAGCCGCATGTTTTACCCCTTCTTCAAAAGCTTTCAGAGAGTCCTCCAGCGTGAGCGAACCGGTTTCCAGACGCTTTACAATTTCTTCCAGTTTTTTCAGAGATGTTTCAAATTTGTCAGTAGCCATAGTCGATATCTCTCATAATCAATTGGTACGTTGCCCGCTATTTCAGCCAGAAAAAAACTTTACAAACCTACGTTCTGTTTATTGGGGCTGGGGCGATTGTATACTAGGAATAGCGGAGGGCGTCAAGTTTTGCAGATTTCAAGCGACTCTATCCGGCAACAGGCTTGCCCTCGATAGAGCCTCAACAGCAGTTGCTCTCCGGTTACCAGCGAACCGGCATCGGTCACTACCGCTCCGGTACCGCCTTGCGTTGCGATTGCGTACCCACGGGCAAGCGTTTTAAGAGGAGAAAGCACTTCAAGGCGGGCGGCATTGTCGCCGAATTCCTGTCGGATGGCCTCCAGGCGTTGTGCCAGCAAGCCTTCAGCCCGCAACACCACCAGTGCAATTTGTTGCCGCAGAGCATTAATCCTCCCCTGCGGATCATTATGCTGCAGAGCATCATGAAGCCGTTCAAAACGGTCACGACGACGTGAGACAGCCATACTCAGCCCCATTTCGAGCCTTCCGGTCAGATCATCCATTCTTTGAGCCAAATGCCCCAGCATCGTTCGAGGATCATGCAATGCTCTGCACAAACCTTCAATGTGAGCATCGTGGCCAGCAAGCAAGCTTTCAACCGATCTTTGCAAACGGTGGCTTAACGCTTCAATCCGGCCACGAAGTTCATCGGCGCTTGCTATTACCAGTTCGGCAGCAGCAGACGGCGTTGGAGCCCGCAGATCAGCCACAAAGTCACAAATAGTCCAGTCAGTTTCGTGTCCGACAGCCGATATGACCGGAATCCTTGACCGATAGACCGCCCGGGCTACGGGTTCTTCGTTAAAAGCCCATAAATCTTCCAGCGAACCGCCGCCGCGGCCGACAATAAGGATATCCGCCTCAGCCAGTTTGTTCATTTCATCAATGGCCCGTGCAATCTCTTGTGCCGAGCCTTCTCCCTGCACCCGCACCGGATACAGCAAGACTTCCAGCGAGGCAAACCGGCGCTTCAATACATTAAGAATATCGTGGATAGCCGCACCTGTGGGCGACGTAATCACACCGATTGTTCGGGGAAAACTCGGCATACCGCTCTTGTGAGCATCGGCAAACAGCCCTTCATGAGCCAATTTTTCTTTTAATTGCACGAAAGCGGCCTGCAGAGCCCCGACCCCGGACGGCTCCATGTATTCGCACATCAGTTGATATTCACCACGCTGGTCGTAAACCGAAATACGTCCACGAACTATCAGCGCCATTCCGTCAGTCAGTCGGAATTTAACATTCTTTCCGGCGCTCTTGAACATCACACACCGCAATTGGGCTCCGCTGTCCTTGAGGGTAAAATAGCAATGGCCGGAAGAAGGATAGGAAAGATTGGACACCTCTCCCTGCACCCAGAGCTGCTCAAAATTTTCCTCAAGAACTCCGCGGAGCAGGGCTGTTAAACGACTGACAGAGAGAATTGTTTTTTCAGAAAAAATGTCCACAGAGAGCGTTCACCACGTACCCATTCGGAAGTATCGGTCTCAAAATCTTAACTTCATAAGCGATCCAATCAAAATTTGACTTTTGGGGCCACCCTTGCTCCCTCTTCCGCCTTGAAGGCCTCTTTGCGCTGCAGATGGAGCATCAGTGAATTTGTTAATGAATTCGGGAAAGTCCGAATACTGGTATTAAATATCTGAACAGCACTATTATAGCGTTCACGGGCAACGTTGATGCGGTTTTCGGTTCCTTCCAACTGCTTTTGCAGATCGAGAAAATTCTGATTGGCCTTCAGGTCCGGATATTTCTCAACAACAACCATCAGCCGCGACAGTGCGCCGGAGAGTTCGCCTTGCGCCTGCTGGAATTTATTCAAACTGGCAGGGTCATTGAGGACATCTTTTGTCACCTGTAAGGAACCAACCTTGGCCCGAGCCTCTGTAACGGCCTTGAGAGTGTCAGCCTCATGAGTAGCATATCCTTTCACGACCTCAACAAGATTAGGAATCAGGTCAGCCCGGCGCTGATAGGAAGATTCAACATTACCCCAGGCCGCAATAACCGCCTCTTCGTTGGCCTGCATCGTGTTGTACCCGCATCCTGACAGCAGCGCGAGAAGTGTAATCATCAAAAGTCCGGTAATGATTCTTTTCATGGTGTATCCTCCAAAAAATGTGGTTGTATGTCGTTAGTATCTCGCTTAAATGTCGTCTGCGCCATAGCATATTTTCATACTGGTCAGAACGACATTACAGATCAAAGGTGTAATATTGGCTAAAATCAGCGGTAAATCATTGATAAGGATACCGTATATCATCCAAAGTGCAACACCAAACGCCAGCAGAAGCGGCTGCCAGACAGAAATATCGCGGACATGGCGGGTTTTCAGCGTTTTTACAACCTGTGGGATGGAGGCGATGCTGGTAAGTGTGCCGGCAACAAGACCAATTGTCGTCGGGCTCACGAACGCTTCCTTCCGTCAAACGCCGAGCTGGACCAGTCAATCTGAGTCAGCATTCCACGCAACACCGTCACTTCACGACTATCAAGGTCTGCACGAAAAAAGATCCGGCGCAGAGAGCGCATCATATGCGCCGGGTTTTGCTCATTCAGAAATCCGATTTTGTCCAGTGTGGCATGAAAGTGCGTAAAAAGCGCCTCCATCTCTGCGGATTTTGCCAGGTCAAAAGGGCGCCCTCCCCCTGCTGATTCAGAGGTTTTGCCAATTTCATAGCAAAAAAGCAGCACCGATTGGGCCAGATTGAGCGATCCATAGTCATCTGATGTCGGAATGGTGGCATGCCAGCGACAGAGCGATAGCTCATCAGTGGTCAGGCCGCTGTCCTCACGCCCGAAAACAATTGCCGCGCGACAATCCGGAGTCACTTGCTCCCTGAAACGACCGGCAACTTCTATGGGAGAAAGAATTTCCTGGCGGTATTTACCGTGACGCCTGGTCGTGCCAACAGTCAGGGTACAATCCTCCATGGCTGAAGCCAAGTCAGGGAAAATCCGGGCCGATTCAAGCAGATCCCGTGCAGCAACAGCAAATTTGAGTGCTTCCGCGTCAAAGCGATCACACCCTTTTACAATTCTCAACTGAGAAAAACCCATATTTTTCATGGCTCGGCAGGTCATGCCGATATTGCCAGGCGATTGAGGTTCAACCAGAATAATGATGATATCTTTGTTCATGAATTATTAGTCCTCCGCAACGCGTGTGCAGCCCGCATCCGTGCAAGCCGTTCTCTGGCGGGTTTCTTGAGGTTCCAGGCGTGATAGACATGAGCACACCACGCTATACAGATTAATCCAAACAGGGCCAGGACAAGATACTGTTCATAGTTTTCGACATTATTTAAAAAGAGCGAGGCACTTTTGCCGAAGAGATACCCACCCAGTGAAAAGGCAACAGACCACGCGAAAGCACTGGCCAGGTTAATCCAAAAAAATGTGCGGGGAGCGAGATTGGTTATACCGAGAATCAATGGTAAAACGATTCTGAAGCCATAGGTAAACCGGGAGATAAACGCTACATATTTTCCGTACTTTTCAATTAACTTGAGAGCCTCACGAAACTTTCGGGCAATGGAATGAAAACGCTTGAGCAGAGTTCTGCCTTTATAATGGCCAAGGTAGAAATAAAACTGATCACCAAGAAAAGAACCTGCCCAGGCAGTGCATATAACGCCCAAAATCGAAAAATACCCCTGAAAAGCAAAAAAACCGGCCAGGAGCAGAATTGCTTCACCCTCTAGAAATGTGCCGACAAATAATACCCAGTATCCGTGCAGTTCCAGATATTCTTTAAGAAATTGATGAACGTGCACCATCAACCCCTGTTGTAAATTGCACTAAACAGCAAGGCGTGCGGCAATTTCTGACTTCATAAGATCAATCATCTCACCAATGCGGGCATGTTCATCCGTATCCATGGCATCGGCCTCGACTCGAGCAAGAAAAAGTGTACGACTCATCTCATCCAGCAACTGCGAGGGGCCTCCATGCTCTTTAATTCTCTTATTAACGATAGAACGTCCTTCCCTGGACAGATATGCAGAGGCAACTTCAGAAATATCATCCACAAGATCAAGCAGTTTCTGATCACTACAGGCTGCTGAAACGGAAGCATCGGCTACAGTTTCTTCTTTCTGTCGGGGAACAGTATTCCGCAGTCGGGCCGATTCCCATAGTTTCTGCAGGTTAACCATTTGCAAAAGATTGTACTGCATCAGCTCTTCAAGAGTTCTGGACGAACAGATTTCAACACGAGCACCGGGTAACGCAGCAATTTCCCGCGATTCATCCGGGGATGACTCAATAGTGCTGGCACCATCGCGGTAAAAACCAATCGGCAGACCATCCTTGTAAAATATCATGGCGGAGCGTTCAGGAGTATAAAAACGCACAACTCCGTTGGTCCCCTGGCTTTTTAAGCGGGCCAACACACCCTTTATATCCACCTGCCGGACCTCTTCGCCATTAATAAGTCGAGCCCCAAGTGACAAGGCATGGGCACACACAGCAAGGTCTGCTGTCATGCGATACACATTTATTTCCCCACCAGCAAGGATCACCGTGTCAAACAAGAGAGCAATCGCTTCAAACCCGGTTTTGTCCCGCCCGTTGCTGCAGCTGACAGCGCACAACATCTTCCCTTTTGCAAAGATCCCACAAAATTCAAATTCCGGAGCCACATACGAAATATACCCGGTAAAACCGCCGGCACCAAGTTTTTCAAGAACATCCGGGATAACAATTTTAGCAGCTGATATTTTTTCGTAGAGCGGATTTGCTTTCGGCAAGAAACGCATCCCAGAGCCTCCATAGTAAGGTATACACACCTAAAGTTGTCATGACATTTTGTCGGGACATATGCACGCCCCTTATAAAGCAGTACGAAGTGAATGAACAAACGTATTATTCTCAAAGCTGCTCATAAAAATAACTTCTAACTTACTAAAGATTTGAAGCACCGTAAAGTATTTTTATAGGCATGTCAAAGCAAATGAGTTCGCATAACACGCTGATTATTCTAATATTACCAAGATATTAAGCTTGACAAACCACCATTTATTACAGTAGCTTTGATCATTATACAGCTATTAATGTTTAAGTTTTTTTTAAATTATGTGGAGCAAGAATATCTGCTCGAGGAAACTTATGGCAGTCGTTTCAAAAAAAGATAAGCTGATCGAAGATGCTCAGAAGTTTGCCCTGCGCGGGCAGTTTGATAAAGCCGCTAAAGCCTATGAGCAGTTTTTGGCAGCGGAACCTGCCGCCATTAGCCAGCGCCAAAAGCTGGCTGAATTGTTAATAAAATGCGGCAGGAATGATGAGGCTCGCAAAGAGTTTGAGACCATCGGTAAACATTTTTCAAAGAACGGGTTTTATCTGAAAGCAATTGCCGTCTACAAACAACTGCAAAAGCTCTTTCCCGTAGACATTTCACTTTCCATGACACTTGCAGAGCTGAATGAAAAGCATGGCCTCGTTGCAAATGCTCTTTCTGAATATAAACTTGTCTATGAGTTCCATGAAAAAGCCGGCAATATCCCCGAGTCGCTTAGCATACTTGAAAAAATGCAGCATGTTGACCCCCAGAATATACCGATAAAGATTAAACTTGCTGAAGCCTACCTTCTGCAGGACAAAAAAGAAGAGTCATACGCCGTATTTTCAAAAGTTTCTGCCATGCTCTTAGAGCGTAGCGACAATGCTACGTTTCTAAAGATTTGTGACAGGATTCAGCAGTTTTTTCCTGATACACCGAATTTCATGTTTGAGGTACTTACTGAACAGGTCCGTCAGGGCAATGCTTCAGTTGTATTAAACAGCCTCCAGAATAGCCTTCGCAGCAACCCGCACAACAAACGTGCGTGGGATCTGATAGTAGAGGCTTACCAACAACTTGAACAGCCGCAACGTGTCAAAATCGCCTACCAACATTATCTAAAGTTTTTCCCGGAGGAACCTGTAGCGATGTTGGGAGTTATTTCATCTGTCACTGCAGAACAAAACTTTGAAGAGGCATTGCAACTGCTTGACCAATACGAGGAAACCCTTATTACATCCGGTTTTATTCAACAACTGGAACAGATTTATCATTCCCTCAACAAATCTGCTCCGATCAACATCAGAATTCTGGAAGGTCTCACGAGGGTTGCCACTGCGTCCGGCAACGAAACGGAAACATCTTCGCTTATTTCAAAACTGCAAACACTGCGTGATGTTTCCGGTAGCAAGCAAAATGACTCCATCATGACGGAATCGCCAGCCGCTTTTCCCGATGTACCGCTTGAAGTAGAAGACTCTCCCGCCTTCAACACAGGATCTCCGGGACAAACTGCACTTTCTCATTTCACAGCCACTGAAGTTGAATACTCTCCGGCACCGGCATCCGTCGATGAACTCTTTGATGAGCCTGTTGATTCGGTTCGCCAACCTGAAGAAGACCTTGAAATTGATATTGAAATTGATGTTGATTCTCCCTTTGACTCACCGGATTATGAGGCCGAAACCACCTCGGGCCACGACAATTGGCTTGACTCTGTTGGCAACTTATTTGACGCCATCACCACCGCACCGCGCGGAGTAAAGTTCGGCAACGAAATGGAAGGTTCTGATTCCCAGTCGCATTTTGACCTTGGCCAGGCGTTCAAGGAAATGGGCCTGTACGATGAGGCAATCAACGAGTTTCGCCAGGCATCTCAAGATGCATCACGACGGGTGGAATGCCTGATCCTGCAATGTGCTTGCCTGAGAGAACGCGGCGAGCTGGAAAAAGCCACTACAATACTTCAGTCTCTATTAAAAACGGGATTAAACGAGGAAGAAAACTGTGCCGTAAAATATGAGTTGGCAACAAGCTATGAAGCGGCAGGAAGCAAAGAAGAAGCAGCTATTCTTCTGAACGAAATCAACACAGCAAATCCCGACTTCAGAGATATCAACTCACGGCTAAATAATGCAGCTTCCGCAGAAGCTCTCGATTTTTCAGATGAGGATTTGAAAGACTTCGAAATTAAATAGCTGGCATCAAAACAAAATTCCGACAGCACACCATCTGAATCACAGAGTTAACGCACCGATATTTCTATTGGTTCAGGAACGAATAAACCGGCCGCCAAGTTCATATCAAAAAGATAAGACTTGTCGGCCGGCCTGCTATCGATCAACGGAATTGTGTTGGACTGACAATCAGTTTTCGGTCATAAAATGCTGTTCATAAAGATCTTCAAGCGCTTGAAGATGGCGACTTTCCTCTTGAAGAAGCTGAGCAAACAACTTACCCATTGGTGCCCCTGCACAACCGCCGGTAACCCTGCCATAGAAATCAACGGCCCCCTTTTCCAGATGGATGGCATAGATAAGGGCATCACGCACTCCGGATTCAGGTCCAAGTTCCTGCTTTTTGAATATGTAGTCAAGGTGCATTGTAGGAATTGGCTTATCTAAATCACCACCACCGTCCATACGTCCATCCAGCAGTGCTTTTTCCAACTGATGTTTATGGTTCAGTTCATCCAGCGCATTTTCATGGAGCAGTTCTCTAGCCCCTTTGTTTGTCAACTGGCGGATAGCGGAAAGATAATTGCGAAACCCCTCTTCTTCCATGGTAATCGCCATTTCAAGCGCCGCGTCAAAGGTATAACAAACCTGATCGTCATTCATATCATGCCTCCTGTTCTATCAAACGAGCTGAAGTGATGAAAACCGGCTCCACGGGGACATCAGAATGCCCATTCATATTTCCGGTCTTCACTGCCCGAATCTGGTCTACCACATCCATCCCTTCCAGAACCTGACCAAAGACACAGTAGCCAAAATGGTCCTGATGTTTTCCTTTATGATCGAGAAACGCGTTATCAACAGTGTTGATGAAAAACTGGCAGGTAGCCGAATCAACTACCGCAGTACGCGCCATCGCCAAGGTACCGCGTTTGTTTAACAAACCATTAGTTGCCTCGTTTTTGATGGCAAATTTCGGTTTTTTTACCTCCATCTTTTCATTCATGCCACCACCCTGAACCATAAAATCTTTGATGACACGGTGAAATATCAGCCCGTCGTAATGGCCGTCTTTGACATAGGACAAAAAGTTTCTGACGGTGATCGGAGCTTTCTCCTTGAAAAGTTCAATTTTGATGCTGCCCATGGATGTTTCCAGCATAACCTGCGGGTTCTGATCTGCCATCTGTTTCCTCCAAAAGTTTTTTTAATACTCCATGTACATATGTACAAATACTACAATTAAAGAGTTCAGTTCAAACAAAATACAACAAACATAATCGCCTGATACCTACTGAATTCTCAACACAATTTTCCCAAAGTGTTTATCTTCCTCCATCATGCGATGTGCATCGACGACCTGATCAATAGTGAATATTTTTTCAATAATCGGAGCAATACTGCGGTCGGCAAACTTCGGTAAGGCGCGACGGGTGAATTCTGCAACTATTTCCCCTTTTTCAACAACTGGACGCGAGCGCAGGACGCTACCAATGATCTGCTGACGCTTTACCATCATCAGAGCAAGATTAAGTTCGGCCTTAATACCACTAATTACTCCAATGATTACCAGCTTCCCTTTATATCCAAGCGAATTCATATTGGGAGCCAGATATTTTGCTCCGACATGATCCAAAATCATGTCGACACCTTTTTTACTCGTATATTCCTTTACCACCTCAGTAAAATCAGGTGTCTCGTGGAAGTTTATCACAAAATCGGCACCAATCTCCCTGACTCGCTCCATTTTTGCAGGAGAAGCTGTCACAATCAGTTTGCAGGAGGGAGCCAGCGCTTTACAGAGCTGGATAGCCGCTGTATTGACTCCACCTCCGCCGCCATGCAGAATGGCAGTTTGGGAATCCTTGAATTCACCGATCATAAAAACATTCAGAAAAGCGGTAATATATGACTCGCAGACACATGCAGCCTCCTCGAAGCTCATGCTCTCCGGTATACGCATCAAATGGCTTGCGTATGCGACGGCAAACTCGGCATACCCGCCGCCACCAACGAGCGTCATGACCCGATCGCCTACCTGCCAACCGGTAACACCGGTTCCCAGAGCTTCAATCACACCGGCTACTTCCAGACCGAGAATAGTCGAATCCCCCGCTGGGGGTGGGTACTTGCCTTCACGCTGTACCAAATCGGGGCGATTGATTGATGTTGCAAAAACCTTTACAAGCACCTGTCCCTCAACTGGGCTCGGTTTTTCAGCCTCACCGACTTTGAGAACATCCACACCACCAAAAGCATCCATTAAAACAGCCTTCATACCTGCACCTCCCGCGAGATTATATTCGATGATATCGACCACTTTTCTTTAAGTTTTTGAATGTAACGACTTACGACTATTTTGTAAACACAAAATCAGAACAGGTGAGTCGCTTGATTTACCACGATAATTCTGCGATAAAGAATTGTTTTCATCATAAATTAAAGGGATCTGCCTCATGAACATCATGATAACTAATGATGACGGGATTCACGCGACCGGGATTCGCGCTCTAGCAGAGGCAATGGCAGAGCTGGGTACGGTAACTGTTGTCGCTCCCGATCGTGAACGAAGTGCTGCCGGTCACTCTCTCACCCTGCACTCGCCGCTCCGCATATTTAAGCTGCACAAGGGGTGGTATGCCGTGGACGGCACCCCGACTGATTGTGTCAACATGGGCATTCACAATATGCTGCCGATTACTCCTGACTTGGTAGTATCCGGAATCAACCATGGCGCCAACCTGGGAGATGATGTCACCTATTCCGGCACTGTTGCGGCGGCTATGGAAGCAAACCTGATGGGCATCCCGGCGATTGCCTTCTCACTGGCAACCTTCGAACAAAGTGACCATTTTGCCGATGCAGCAGAAATTGCCGTCCGTATCGCTCGCCAGGTAATTAATCACGGTCTCCCGGCTGATACCTTTCTCAATGTCAATATTCCCAACTGTTCCTGTGATAACATGCAACCTCCCCTGATAACCCGTCAAGGAAAACGCTCCTTCATTGGAAAAATCGTCGATAAAACCGATCCGCGCGGACGAAAATATTTCTGGGTCGGTAGCGAAGAACCACGCCTTAACGATGATCCTGGCACAGACTTTTATGCCATCAATCGCCAACACGTCTCCATAACACCGCTTCACCTCGATCTGACGAATCACAAATCGTTGCCGGCTCTGGCTGAATGGGTCTTTTGACATTATGGACATTCATCCAGTCTCCTGCTATAGTCACGCCCATTTTATCAGTCAAAGGTTAGCGCATTACCATGCTGTTATAAACAGTTGACTTGGGAGTAACCTTGTCTTACGTGACAGGCACACAATGTAACGGATGGCACATGTGGGGTTTTCTTTGAACTTTGAGATCATCAGAAAAAAAATGGTGCAGGAACAGATCATATCACGCGGTATAAGCGACCGGCGTGTCATTGATGCAATGCTTAAGATCCCCCGACATATTTTCGTACAAGAAGCTTTCGCCGCTCAGGCATATAATGACAAGGCTCTCCCGATCGGTGAAAAGCAGACTATCTCACAACCTTACATAGTTGCTTTAATGACGGAGAAGCTTGCGTTGACCGGCACAGAAAGGGTACTTGAAATCGGCACCGGATCCGGCTATCAAACGGCAATTCTTGCCACGCTTGCAGACAGGGTATACTCTGCAGAACGCATTCGTTCATTAGCCTTGAATGCCCGTAAATGCCTGGATTGCCTTAAGCTTTTCAATGTCCAGCTCCGCATTAATGACAGCGAAGGAAGCACGATTGGGTGGGAGGAAGAGGCCCCTTTTGATGCGATTATTGTTACCGCCGGGGCACCTGAAGTCCCCGAGATTTTGACTGATCAACTCGCTCCGGGTGGCCGCTTGGTAATCCCGGTAGGAACTGACTCTGACCAGCAGCTTATTACAATTATCAAAAGCCAAGACGGTGAACTGTACCGTGAATCCTCGGTTAGGTGCCGTTTTGTGCCGCTGATTGGCAAACAGGGGTGGCAGGCGTGAAAACAAAAGAAATTGTAGAAAGCCTTCTTGCTGACAATGAAGACCTTTTACCGCACAATTCAAGCGATAAAACTCCCTTGATCGGCCTCTCAGCTTTGGTACTCAATGACATTGAAGAGCCGCTTCTGCTCTCTGACGATGAAGATATTGATGATGAGATCGAAGAAGAAATAGCACCGGTTGAGCTCGAACATTTTGATGACGCCATCAAGATTTATCTGCGTGACATTCAGCGCACCCCGCTATTGACTGCCGACGCAGAGAAAGAACTTGCCCGAAAAATAGAAACAGGCGATGAAGCGGCCCGCAATAAGATGATAGAATCCAATCTGCGGTTGGTTGTAAAAATTGCCAAGCGCTATATAAACCGCGGCTTGCCA
>JAQUCQ010000004.1:27194-32286 GCA_028686145.1 Desulfuromonadaceae bacterium
ATTTCTTGACCTGATTGAAGAGGGTAATCTGGGGTTAATCAAATCTGTCGAACGATTCAACCTGGCTAAAGAATGCCGTTTTTCAACCTATGCGACCTGGTGGATTCGTCAATCGGTAGAACGAGCACTTATCAACCAGTCGCGCACAATTCGTCTGCCTGTTCACGTATCTGATGACATCGGGCGCATGATCAGGGCGACGCGCAAACTTTCCCAGGAACTGAACAGGGATCCGACCGTCCAGGAAATAGCCGATGTCATGAAGGTGAAGTCCCAGCACGTACATCGGCTGACAACACTCTTACGCCACACCTGCTCGATAGAAGCACCAATTGGTGACGGAAACGATTTTGCTCTGATTGATACCATTGAAGACAGTTCCATGACTTCCCCGACTGATCTGCTTGAGCATATCAATATATTTGAGTTGATTACGCAACACTTTAATAAACTTACTGAAAACGAGCAGAAAATCCTGACCTTACGCTTCGGTCTTGATGACAATGAACCACAGACATTGGACACCATCGGCCAGCAATTCGGCGTCACCCGGGAGCGTATCCGACAGATCGAAGCAAAAACACTCGAAAAATTACGGGGATTTTATACGCAAAGCCAAACATAACCTGGCACGATAATCAGCACAAACATAAGGAGAACAGTTGATGAACGACTTAAAAGACATCATCCGAGATATACCTGACTTCCCAAAAAAAGGGATAGTTTTCAAAGATATCACTACATTGCTGCAAGATGCTCAATCATACCAGAAAATGATTGACCTTATTTCTCATCGCTATATCGGCAAGCGTATCGATAAAGTTGTCGGTGTTGAAGCACGAGGGTTTATCATCGGTTCAGCACTGGCTTACAAGCTGTGCGCAGGCATCGTACTGGTTCGTAAACCGGGTAAACTCCCATCTGAAACCTTCAGCAAGACCTATGATCTTGAGTATGGCTCCGACACCCTGGAAATACACCAGGATGCAATCAAACCGGGCGAGCGTATCTTGATAGCTGACGACCTGCTTGCCACTGGTGGAACTATGGCTGCAGTTGTTGATATGGTTCAGAGTATGGGCGGCGAAATTGTAGAATGCTGCTTCATGGCCGAACTTGATTTTCTGGGAGGACGCAGCCGACTGCCGGAAGGAAAAGTTTTTTCTCTTCTAAACTTTTAGTGCGTTAGAACTTTATCCTGCTTATCAGGGCAAGTTTCTTTTGAAAGGTGTTGAACGACATCAGCATCTCTGATATACAACAACAGCTTTTTACATGTCCCCGTAGCTCAGCTGGATAGAGCACTTCCCTCCTAAGGAAGGGGCCGGTCGTTCGAATCGACTCGGGGACGCCAACAATATAAATAGGTTAGCTGATTACAGCTAACCTATTTTTACATCATCGCAATATCTGTTGCCGCTTTGTTGCCGCTTATTGAAACTGTACAGATTATTAAACAACGAATTATGTAAAACACTCTCATGATTTCATTCGGGGAATTGTCCATGCCAGAAGACAGCCGTCCTCATATTAACTACGCATTAGTAGAAGACACAAGACCCCCTATGTACACCGCCATGAAATACTGGGGTAAAAAACCACATAATATTTGGAGTCAATTTATAGAGAGATATTGTCCTCCCAATGGTACGGTTCTAGACCCCTTTGCTGGTAGTGCAATAGCAGCATTTGAAGCAATAAAGTTAAATCGTAAGGTTATTGCTTTAGACCTTAATCCTCTAACTTCTTATATTGTTGAAACTCTTTCTTCTAAATTTGACGAAGTAGCCTTCAGCAAGGCATTTGAAACAATCTCTTCTGAAGTTGAGAAAGACCCCGTCTATGTTTCTAATTATATAAAAGATTTTAAAGGGCAAAATGCTACTGTATTCAATTATCGCTGGCTCGCAAACAAAGTCGTTAAATTAGCAATAGAGATTCCTTCCACCCAAAAGACTAAGACAGGAAAGTTAAAAAAAGGTTTTCGCATTTGTATCGCAGCTGACGACTCCGACCAAAGTAATGCAGAGGCAATGAAAACCTTGGCAATTCCTTATTGGTACCCAGCTGATGTGTTTCCTGACACTCCAACAATAACTCATAAATTTATTACCGATTTAGGCGGAAATGGGTTTCAATATCTCTGGACAAGGAGAAATCTTTATCTCCTTTCGCTCATTTTTCATAGGATTATTGAGCAAAAAAATGAAGGGTTACGATTACACTTGTTGTTTGGATTTATCCAAACACTCCACCTGACTTCAAAAATGGTTGTCCCCAGAAACGAAGACTCAAATCGTGAGTTTTCTGGTAGTTGGGGGCGCGCAGATTACATGATCCGACGTAGACAGATGGAGCAGAACCCTTTAATGGTTTTCCGCCGGTCTTGCCTAGAGAAACAAGGGGTAATGTCTTCTCTTCGAGACGCGAATAAAACATTACCTGATAAAATCAAGGTGGTTGACTTCAATAAAACCAAGAAAATACGCCCTTCAGCCAATTTGACTTATGGTATTCTTGATATTGCCGACTTGTCTAGATATGTATCTGACAAAAGCATTGATTTTATTTTAACTGACCCTCCCTACGCAGGCTTGGTACCTTACCTAGATTTAAGTTATATATGGCTTGTATGGCTTCAAAAAATAGACAAGAAGTATATCCCAGATTTACAATCTGAAATAACCATTAAGAAGGGTAAAATTGGGCGAGATGAATATCGACGTAGACTACAAAATGCATTCAGGCAACTTCATCGTGTTCTGAAAGATGACGGTTATATTGTAATTACATTTCATCACAAGAAATTGCAGGAATGGAATGATTTTGTAAATGCAGTTAGATTAGCAGGATTCAAGTTTGATAAAGTTACTCATCAGTATAATCGTCGTTCAGGTGAGTCAAATGTAGCCAATCCTTATGGAACATCTGGAGCAGATTTTTACATTCGTTGCGTCAAACATCGTGATGTTGATTTTTGTGATGATACTTCAGGGTTAAACCACTTTATAATCCAAAAAACCAGTGATATTATCGCCCAACGTAACGAACCCACTCCATATGAATTCATTGTCACTGGCCTTGTTCCTGAAATGTTACAGGCTGGCTATATGCAGCCGAAAGAGTATCAAGATGAGATTCATAGGGTGCTATTACAGAACGTTGGTGAAGGTAAAATTTTTAAGACGTGGCAGAATAATAATAACAAAGCTGGTGATTATTGGTGGTTTGTGAATCCAAGTGAAGTTATTAATTTCCCTGACCGACCGCTTCAAAGTCGCCTAGAAGAAACGGTCTTATCTATCTTACGTCGCAAAGTTTCAGTAAAGTTTGATGATATTCTTGGAGAGCTTTTCCGCACGTACCCAAACGGCCTAACTCCTGACCCCAAAGGTATAAAAAGTGTTTTGGAAAAATTCGCTTATCGTTCTTCAGGTTATTGGAAGATACAAGACGTAACATTGAAAAGCAGTACTCAACACTCAGAAATTATACGTCAAATTTTAACTATCGGGAAAAAAGCAGGCTTTGGTGTTTATGTAGGTAAACGCGAACAATCCGATGTAACTGAAGACGGAACATTGTTGAAAAATATTGCAAGTTTACAAAATCTTGATTCTATTAAATCTCTTTACGACCCGCGTCAAATTGAACGAATTGAAATGATTGATACATCATGGTTTTCACTAAAAGAGTCTCAGATCACTTGCATCTTCGAAGTAGAAAACTCAACCGACTTCACTACTGCCATTGTGCGCGGTTCAAACATTGAGAAAGAAATTCCAAAGTTTATGGTTATCCCTGATGGACGCGAGAGAGAGCTACAAAAATTTCAAGACCCATTATTCTTGAGTGCATTCCGCGAAAATAATTGGCGCTATATAACTTACGAAAGCATTAATAGACTTTCTGGATATTCCAGCCCTTCAATCAAAGAAACCGAAAGAGTATCAAAGGAACTATGAATACCGATAAGCAGATTGAGAAACCGACTAAAAAGAAACGTCCTAGAAAACCTTTATCTGAAGAGGGCAAACCAGGACGCTACGACGATCGTAATACACTGAATGACTTGACTGGTAAAGAATGGTTACTGCGTACGGCAAGTTTTTGGTTTTCTGAGCCGACTGTAGATGATAAAGCGGCTTATGCGCATCCTGCTCCGTTTATGGTGCGTGATATTGAAAAATTAGTTGGCCTCTTTACCAAAAAAGGAATGACAGTTCTTGATCCATTTGCAGGTAGTGGCACGACCTTGCTTGCCGCTAACAACTTGGGTAGACATGCAATAGGAATTGACCTTAACACTGAGTATAAACAACTCGCTGATGATCGTCTCAAAGCAAAAGATTTATCTGACTATCAATATTTAATTGGTGACTCATATGAAATGCTAGACCAGATTAAATCAATTGACTATCTAGTAACCTCCCCGCCATACCACAATATCCTGCGAAACAGTTCTAAGGGAACACGTAATAATACTGGAAAGCTATACCGAATGAGTGCAAGAGAAGGGGTGCAATTTTATACCGAACACGAAAATGACTTGGGCAATTTTGAGGAGTATGCTGATTTCCTTTCTGCTTTTAAGGGAGTTATGTCGAAAGCATTTAGTAAGTTGCTCAGCGGCAGGTATTGTTCGATAATTATAAGTGATTTTACAGTTAACAAAATAGAAATATGTGTTCAAGCAGATATAGTGCGACTTATGCAAGAACTTGGATTTACATTCTCTGGCACAACAGTACTATTACAGACTGTTAAACCTTTATTCCCTTTTGGTTATCCTTATGCCTACAAGATTAATCATCATCATCAAAACATCATAAATTTTATGAAGCCTAAGCCTGAAAAATCAAAAACTATAACTACGAATAAAAAGCCTAAATCATAAATGCCAGAATTACCCGAAGTAGAAGTTACTCGCATTGGCATTACTCCCTACATTACCGGTAATACCATTAACCGTGTGGTAGCACATGCGACAAATTTGCGCTGGCTGATATCACAGGAGTTAACCACGATATTACCGGGTCAAACCGTGGAATCAATCGAGCGCAGAGGCAAATACTTGCTGATAAACTGCCCA
>JAQUCQ010000147.1 GCA_028686145.1 Desulfuromonadaceae bacterium
CAACAGCTTTCAATGTTTCAAAAACGCCCTCACCGCTGGATGCACATGCCGCAAAATCAATGACACCGGTCGGATTTAATTCTCTGCGCAGCTCTTCTAGTGGTACAGCATTGGGAAGATCACGCTTGTTGTACTGAACAACATAGGGAAGCTTATCTAAATCGTAGCCTTGCTCTTTCAGGTTTAATCTTAAATTGTCCAATGATTCTGTATTAGCGTCCATACGCTCTTCCTGAGAGTCGGCGACAAACACAATGCCATCAACGCCCTTCAGGATCAGCTTTCTTGATGCATCATAAAAAACCTGCCCAGGAACGGTATAAAGATGAAAGCGGGTTTTAAAACCGCGAATCTCTCCCAATGCCAGAGGGAGAAAGTCAAAAAACAAAGTCCGCTCTGTTTCAGTAGCAAGACTGATCATCTTGCCTTTTGCTTCAGGAGCTGTTTTTGCGTAGACATGTTGCAGATTTGTTGTCTTGCCGCAGAGCCCTGGGCCGTAATAGACAATCTTGCAATTGATCTCGCGTGAAGCATAGTTAATAAATGACATCGCGGATTACCTCAATCGAACTGGTTAACTGAAAAGGTTGTCGATATCGTCATCCGTAATTTCAGCAAAAGGAAATGAAGTGCCGGCTTTTACTTTTTCATCAGACTTCTTCATCAATTTTTCAAAAATAAAGAAGAGTTCTTCAGATGCCTTTTTCACCCGTAACCTTACCAGACCAAGAGAAGAACGATTGTCAAAAAGCACGACAAGAATGACTCGCCCACCAACAATTGAAATATGAAGGTTGTCCTTCTCACCTTCATGAAAGAGTATTGAAAACTCTTTTTCTCCAATCAATTTGGCAAGTCCACCAGTCGCGGCAATATTACCAGCCGTCAGAGAAGCAAGAGAAGTGGTGTCAAAACGCTCAGTTTCACCAACACCTGAAATTAATTGCCCGTTTTTGTCGACAAGAAATATAACCTTGGAGTTTGAATCTTTGAGGAGACGTTCAATGACAACATTTATTTCTTGAAATTCCTCATCGTACATGACCATCTGCGAGTTGGACATGCGAATCTCCTTATCTACTTAAGAGCGAGTCGGTGACCTTGCGGCAACCACCGGATTTGTATAGCAGAACAGACCACCTGATTCAAGCTCATTTCGTTAAAAATGTCTGATTGCCCCAGATACTGTCAGTAAATCTTGAGTTTTGCGACGGCATCTCATACCATAACATATACCTTATCAAGAAATGGAGTTTACTATGGCTTCAGAATTTATTCCCAAATGGATCGCGTGGGAAACAACACAAAAGTGCAATTTACACTGCGTTCATTGTCGTTGTTCGTCAGATATGAATTCATCTGAAGGTGATTTCACGACACAACAGGGCAAAGAGCTGTTGGCTGAAATAGCAGATTTTTCCAAACCGGTTATTGTTCTTTCAGGCGGTGAGCCGTTAATGCGTCCTGACATCTTTGAACTTGCTGAATATGGCACATCACTGGGGCTGCGTATGTGCATGGCAACAAATGGTGCATTGGTAACGGATGAGATCTGTCAAAAGATGAAGCGGGCTGACATCAAGATGGTTTCACTTTCACTTGATGGCTCAAAGGCAGAAACACATGATGATTTTCGTCAGTGCATCGGAGCCTTTGACGGTGTAGTGAGGGCTGCAGAAATATTCAGACGCAATGACCAGAAGTTTTTGATTAATTCATCATTTACCAAACGCAATCAAGGCGATATTGCTGACACCTTTAAGCTGGCAAAATCTTTGGGGGCTACTGCCTGGTATATGTTCATGATTGTGCCCACCGGTCGAGGCGAAGAGATAATGAATGAATTAATCAGCAAAGAAGATTATGAGGAAATCCTGGAATGGCACTACCAACAGGAAAAGCTTGAGGATGATATTTTAATGCGACCAACCTGTGCGCCACACTATTATAGATTTGTGCCACAACGAGCAAAGGAAGAAGGGATTACGTTTGAACGCAGAAGCCTTACCTTCTCAACAGGTGGAGGCAAAGGCTGCATTGCAGCCCAAACCATCTGCCTGATAGACTGTTTTGGCAATGTCAAACCTTGTTCATATTTTCATCGAATAGCTGGCAACGTCAAGATAACACCATTCCGTGAGATATGGGAGCACTCAAAGATATTTAATGACTTGCGTGATTTCAAAGCATACAAAGGCAAATGCGGAGAATGCGAATATATCAATGTCTGTGGCGGTTGCAGAGCAAGGGCTGACGCTGTTTACGGGGATTATATGGCTGAAGAACCATTTTGCAATTATGTGCCGATTAGATCAAGGCAGTAATTTAAATATTGACAGATGTTTCGACTATGTTTATAAACAAAAGCTCTTCGCCCGGATAGCTCAGTAGGTAGAGCAGTGGACTGAAAATCCACGTGTCGCTGGTTCGACTCCGGCTCCGGGCACCATGAAATTCAAGGGGTTATGTCATTAGACATAACCCCTTTTTTCTTTCTATTTGTGTAATTCCTGTGTAATCCTGCCAAAATGTCTGGTAAATTGATATCAACACTCAATTTACAAGGACTGGCTACTCATTCATGATCGAAGACATCAAGAAAACCCTCTGGGCCACCGCTGACAAGCTGCGCGCCAACATGGACGCTGCCGAATACAAGCATGTTGTGTTGGGCCTGATCTTCCTCAAATTTATCTCCGATACCTTCCAGACCCGCAGGACAGAGCTGACCGGGCGTTTTGCCGATCCGTGTGATGATTACTACATTCAGGATGCTGATACAGCGGGGCTGGTCTGCGAACTTGAAGATCGCGACTACTACCGGGAGGTTAATGTCTTCTGGGTGCCGGAGGCAGCGCGTTGGGAAAACCTGCGGGCGCAGGCCAAGCAGCCTGATATTGGCAAACGGATTGACGATGCCCTGACCCTGATCGAAACTGAAAACCCGAAGCTGAAGGGTATCCTGGACAAACGCTATGCCCGCGTGCAATTGCCTGATGGCGAGCTGGGGGAACTGGTGGACATGGTCTCCACCATCGGCTTTGGCACCACCGGCCAGAGCGCTCGTGATTTGCTGGGGCAGGTCTATGAATATTTCCTTGGTCAGTTTGCCAGCGCCGAAGGCAAGCGGGGCGGCCAGTTCTATACCCCGGCCAGTATCGTTAAGACATTGGTTGCGGTCATGGCTCCCCATCAGGGCCAGGTCTATGATCCCTGCTGCGGTTCAGGTGGTATGTTTGTGCAATCGGAAAAGTTCATCGAAGCCCACGGCGGCAAGATCGGTGATGTCTCCATCTACGGCCAGGAATCCAACCACACCACCTGGCGGCTGGCAGCTATGAACCTGGCAATTCGCGGCATAGATTTCAATCTGGGAAAAGAACCAACTGACACCTTTGTCCGCAACCAGCATACTGATCTGCGGGCTGATTTCGTACTGGCCAATCCCCCCTTTAACATCTCCGACTGGTGGCACGCCAGTCTGGAAGGCGACCCTCGCTGGCTGTACGGCACACCGCCCCAGGGCAACGCCAACTACGCCTGGCTACAGCATATCCTGTATCACCTGAAACCAGGGGGCAGAGGCGGTATCGTGCTGGCCAACGGCTCCATGTCCTCCAGCCAGAACTCTGAAGGCAACATCCGCCGGGCCATGGTTGAGGCCGACAAGGTGGAAGTCATGGTGGCCATGCCGGGGCAACTGTTCTTCAACACCCAGATCCCTGCTTGCCTCTGGTTTTTGGTTAAAGAGAAGAAAAAGCGTCAGGGGGAGGTGTTGTTTATTGATGCCCGCAAGCTGGGCACCATGATCAGCCGGGTGCAGATTGAATTTACTGATGCTGATATTAAGCGGATTGCTGATACTGTCCATGCCTGGCGTGGTGAAATCCCCCTTGTATGATCAGGGCAGGTTTTTGTAGTAAGCTATTTCCATTGATTTACTCCTGGACGCTGGAGTAATTGAGAAAGGTGAATCTGGAATCCCCCAACGGCTTTTAGCCTGTGATTGAGATTAGATCCCTTTCTTCAGTGCTTTGTTCCTAAGTTTGGACGGTATCTTAAGCCCCCTTTTCTGGGAGAGCTTGTATTTGCAAGGGCATGAACAAAGTCATTTTCTTCTGCGTCACCAAAGAAATGGAGGCTCCAATGACAGCTACTCTCGGTATTGATGTAGCAAAGAGCAAGTTTGATGCCGCTCTGTTACGAAACGGCAAGTACAAAAGCAAATCCTTTGAAAACAAGCCGTCCGGTTTTGAATCTCTCGTTGCTTGGCTGGTACAACTTGAGGTCGTGACACTTCATGCATGTATGGAAGCCACCGGTTCATATGGCGACGCACTTGCCAGATTTCTGTTTGACAACGGCCATATGGTAAGTGTCGTCAATCCGGCAAGAATCAAGGCTTTTGGTGAATCTGAGCTGCAGCGCACCAAAAACGATAAGATGGACGCAAAACTAATCGCGCGATTCTGTGCAACAATGAAGCCGACCGCATGGGCACCGGATCCACTGGAAGTCGAACAACTGCGAATGCTCGGACGGCGCCGGGATGCTTTAGTCAGCATGCGTACACAAGAGGGCAACCGCTTTGGTGTCGCTGATCCTACAGTCAATGCATCCGTTCAGAAGGTTATATCCTTCTTGGATGATGAGATCGAACAGATCAGTAAGCTTATCAAAGAGCATATTAACAACCATCCTGACTTGAAAAAGAAACGTGAGCTACTCAAGACCATTCCAGGCGTTGGCGATGTTACGATTGAGGCCATCCTTTCAGAGATCAACGCCTTTGAAGGATTTGACACCGTAGAGAAGGTAGTCGCCTACATGGGGTTGTCGCCAAAAGAGAAGACCTCTGGAACTTCGGTAAAGGGAAAATCATCTCTTTGCAAAATCGGCAGTGCGAGATTGCGGAAAATACTTTATATGCCTGCACTTTCGGCAATTCAGTGTAATCCACTCGTCAAAGCCCTTTACAGTCGGCTAATTGCAAAATCAAAGAACGGAATGATCATAGCGTGCGCTTGCATGAAAAAACTGGTGCACATTATCTACGGCGTTATCAAAAACGGAAAGCCGTTCGACCCAGCTTACAACGTAAAAATTGCTTGACCCCAATGACGGTATCTCGATCTTTGCGTATAGTATCAGAAGATCACATTCTTGCAGGTAGTAACGATACATCGGTTCGATCATGCTCACTCATTTCGCCATTAGTGATCATGATCCGTTCATGTTCAATGATTTCTTCAACTGTAAATCTCCAGGAGATGACACGTGCCGGTATCCCTCCAACTATCGCATACGGCGGCACATCTTTAACAACTACGCTGCCGGCAGACACTATCGCGCCTCTACCTACCTTGACCGGAGACAGAAGCATTGCGGCCTGCCCGATCCAAACGTCATCACTTATGATAATGTTATACTTGTCGCCTCGACCTGAATCCCACATGGTTTTGCCAATGATCTTATAATTATGATCGTCTGAATTCAGAAACGAACAATAAGAGGCAATCAGAACCTTATTGCCTATTTCGATATCGCATAGAAAATGGCAGTTATGACCAATACCAACATTATCGCCAAGAACGGTGTGGCGGTGGGGTGCCCAAAAACGTGTGCTATACTGGCAGTGGACGTTCTTACCAATCTGTACCCAGCGATACAATAGCTTGAAAAGCAATTTATTTCTAATGTTATTCAATGTGGTTGAGAGCATGTATTCCCCTTGAGAATCCGATTGTAATAATAATCAAGTGATTTGTCTTGGGATTCCCACGTATATTTCTCTTTAAAATTCAACAAACCACACACACCCATGTTTTTTGCTTCTTCAGTATTATCAATCAGATATATTATTTTTTCAGAAAAGCTTTCTACTGAATCCGGAGTTGCCAGTAGACCTCCACCAGTGGTCTCGATATAAAATCTATTTGATGGGAGATCAGAAGCAACAATTGGTATTCCGCCAGCCATGTATTCGAACAATTTTGTTGGAATAGCTTTTACCTGTTTTGGTACATTCATATTCGGCGAAATACCTATTTTTGCTTCATTTATGTGAATCATAAGCTCATGAGAAGGAAGATTTTGGAGGATATGGAAATTACCATTTAACAGCACCCCGCCAGATTCTCCAAGTATATGTTCTCGGAGGTCTAGGTTATTACCAAATCTGTCAATGCAACTGAAATGAATGTCTCTTCGTATAGACAATATGTGTTTTGCTATTTCGACAAACAACAAAGATCCGTTCTCTATATATTGTGATCCAATAAACAATACCTTATTAATACGACTGTCGTAATCGTCATTTCTGGTAGTTAATATACTCTCGGAAGCATAATTTTTATGAAGTAGAATATTAGTTGTTTCTGCACTAATTTCATTTCTGATGCTGTCTACTACAATTATGCAGTTTTTTATGATTCTACTACACAACTTTTGAGTTACTTTAACAAAGTAATATAAGGGCAGTCTGATAATGTTTGGAATCCAATAACGAACCAGAACCTCTTCGGAATAATTTTCATGGATATCATATATTACAGGTTTAGAATTAAATATATAAAATAAGGTAAATAAGGGGAGTATGTCCAGGTCGTGAAAATGATAGATATCAGCGTCTGCTTTTATGCTTAATTTTAGAATATTCAGCATGTTTTTAATACGTCCCAACAGTCCAGATTTCAGAGGAAAGGTGTAAAATTTAAGACTAGGCAGATCTAAAGATTCTGGCCAAGAACTTATTAGTATACAGTCATGACCAAGGCGTTGAATAGACTTGCATAATTTGAACAGCCTCGGATCGTTAGGTGGATGAACAGATGTTACAACACATATTTTAGCCATATAGTTCTCTTACTGAAGTTTAGAGTTTCATGATCTTTGAAAAAGTTTGCAGAATATTCAAAATTGCCTAAAAGTTATTGACTTGCGACCCGGAAGTATGGGTCGAGCCCTACGGTGTAACTCTAAAGTTCAGTTCTCTTGTTAAAATGGGTTTTTAGGCTTCTGGACTGACACTTAAATCTGTCTTATAAGTTGGTCAACAATCAGATTGGCGGCATCACCTCCACCGTAAGGTTTAATATTTTTACCAAAGGAACCGATGCTTTTTCGCAAAGCCGAAAGCACTATATTTACATTCACCGGCGGAGCCAGGCGGTTCCAGCCAGCCTCTACCAACTCCACCCATTCGGTTTCATCCCGCAGTGTTACGCATGGTACTTGGTGAAAAAAAGCTTCCTTCTGCACTCCACCTGAATCAGTGGCAATCAGTGCAGCATACTTTTCCAATTGCACCATATCGAGATAACCTACGGGGTCGATGAGAATCAGGGAAAGTGAATTGTGAATCGTGGTTTGTGAATCGGCATATCCAAGAATTTTTCTTGTCCGTGGATGAATCGGTAGTATTACCGACACTTCCTTGCTAAATTCGCATAGTGCAGCGAAAATATTCTTCAATCTTTCAGGATTGTCGGTATTTTCCGCTCGGTGGATAGTGGCAAGGCAATAGTTCCCTGATATAATGCCATGACTGTTTGCCAGAGAGCTCAGAATGCCTCCTTTCTCCGTAACCTGAGTGCCATGATACAGGGCAACGTCGTTCATAACATCGCCAACGTTTAGCACAAGAGGGTCGTGAATTGTGGATCGTTTAGGGTTAGGCACTTTGAAACCTTCATTCAAAAGGTTCTGAACAGCTGTATCTGTCGGGCAGAAGAGGATTGAGCTGATCCGGTCGGTGAGAATGCGGTTAATCTCTTCCGGCATTGCCATATTGAAAGAACGGAGACCTGCTTCCACATGAGCCACGGGAATCTTCAACTTTACGGCTGACAGTGCACCAGCCAAAGTAGAGTTGGTATCGCCATACACGAGCACGATATCAGGTTTTTCTTCAAGCAATACTTTTTCTATCTCAATCAGCATGCGACCAGT
>JAQUCQ010000148.1 GCA_028686145.1 Desulfuromonadaceae bacterium
ATCGTGATCGGGGGTGATGGTTCATTGAATGGTGCTCTGGCCCTGGATAAAATGGGGTTTCCGGTAATTGGCATCCCTGCCAGCATTGATAATGACATTGCCTATACCGATATGGCACTCGGAGTTGATACTGCCCTCAACAATATTATTTACGCCGTAGACTGCATCAAAGACACAGCCAGTTCACATGATCGTGCCTTTATTGTTGAGGTAATGGGGCGCAATTCCGGGTATCTGGCTTCAACCACAGCCATCGCTACCGGGGCCGAGTTTGCCATTGTGCCGGAAGTGGAGCTTGATCTGAATGAAATGTGTCATCAACTGCGTCAACGCTATGATGAAGGACGAACTAATGCCCTGATTATCATGGCAGAGGGCGCCGGGCGTGCCCAGGAAGTTGCGGACGGTATCAAAAACGCCATTGGCTTTGAAACCCGGGTCACCGTACTTGGACACTATCAGCGTGGTGGCGCACCATCGGTTTTTGATCGCCTGCTGGGTAGTCGCTTCGGCATGAAGTCAGTGGAGCTGTTGCTCGAAGGTACAAAAGGGATCATGGTCGGACTCTCGGCCAACTCGCTTACCACTACGCTGCTGGAGATGGTGGTCAATGGCGGGCAGAAAAAACTGAACGACGACCTGCTGCATATGTCGGATATCCTCGGTATCTGATGCGCCCCGGATCGCGGTTTCATAAAAAACGTTCCGTTAAAAACGGTCTTCCTCCTGGTACTCTGGTTCATATTGGGGATAAATCGAATAAAGCGGTTCAGATTTCAGTCATCGGTTTTGCTCCGGATGGAATTGAGGAGCTTAATTTCGCGCAGGTTGATGAGTATCTGCATAACCCCTGCAAAAGACCCATCGTGTGGGTAAATATTGAAGGGGTTCATGATGTTGAGCTGATCCGCGCTCTGGGTGAAAAACACACATTTCACCCACTGGTGTTGGAAGATATCGTCAACACCGTGCAACGCCCCAAAATCGAGGACTATGGCGATTATCTCTTTATTGTGCTGCGGATGCTGCGTCCGATTGAAGGGGGGGATTTTAGTTCGGAACAGGTCAGCCTTATTCTCGGTTCAGACTATCTGTTCACTTTCCAGGAGGGAATCAAGGGTGATGTCTTCGGGCCAGTCCGCGACCGTATCCGGAACAGCAAGGGAAAAATCCGTGCCATGGGGGCAGATTACCTGGCATACGCCCTGATCGATGCCATAGTTGACGGTTATTTTACTGTTCTTGAAGGGTTTGGTGAACGGATTGTCGACGTTGAAGAAGAGTTGGCGCTTACGCCCGACCAGAGTTCACTTCAGCGGATCAACGGCATGAAAAAGGAAATTATCTATCTGCGCAAGACCGTGTGGCCGCTGCGTGAAACGATCGCATTTTTGGAGAGGGGCGACAGCGATCTGCTCCAAGATGCCACCCGTGTCTATTTCCGCGATGTCTACGATCACACCGTTCAGGTGATCGATACGGTCGAAACCTACCGCGACCTGCTTTCCGGTATGCTTGACCTCTATCTTTCAAGTATCAGCAACCGCACCAATGAGGTAATGAAGTTTCTAACAGTGATCGGTACGATCTTTATGCCGCTGACCTTCCTGGTGGGAGTCTACGGCATGAACTTCAAACACTTTCCGGAGTTGGAGTGGGAAAACGGCTATTTTCTCCTCTGGGGGGTGATGATCATTATTGTGCTGATGATGGTAGCATATTTCAGAAAGAAACATTGGCTATAGGGATATATATGACAAAACTGGTACTTCGATGGGCATTGAATTCATGTGCACTTTTTTTGGTAATGAGACTGATCCCCGGCATTCAGATTGACCGTTTTCAGGACCTGCTGCTGGCGACTCTGGTAATCGGCTTGCTGAACGTTTTTTTGCGACCGATCATTATATTGCTGACTCTTCCGGTTACTCTGCTGACACTTGGCTTGTTTACGCTTGTAATCAATGGGCTGATATTCTATCTGGCAGCGAATCTGGTGCCGGGATTTCACCTGGCCGGCTTTGGGGCTGCGTTTATTGCTGCGGTCCTTTTCAGTCTGTTCAGTTTTATACTAAACATGTTGTTTGGAACAAAAAAGTGACCTGCGTTTTTTGTTCCAATTTCCTGACTAATATTCCTCGTGATGGTTTTTCCCATGAGCTTCAGTGATTCTGCACTTGTTTCCCGCATAGACCGGACGGTATGCCACCAGCGCCTTTTCGGGCCGGGTGACACTCTCGTTGTTGCCTTCTCCGGAGGTGCTGACTCTTCGGCCCTGCTTGATATCCTGTCCCGGTTGCCCGGTTACAATCTCAATCTGATCGCCGCCCATCTGAACCACTGCTTGCGTGGAGTAGAATCTGACGCCGACGAGGATTTTTGCCGGGAGGTGGCCTCTCGTTACAAAATCCCGTTTGAAGCACAACGAATCGATATTAAAGGTATGGCAACAGATCTTCGACTGAACCTTGAAGATGCCGGACGGCGGGCCCGGATTGAATTTCTGGACGAGATCAACAGGAAGTATCAGGGGGCAGCGGTCGTGCTTGCCCATCATGCCGATGATCAGGCGGAAACGGTGCTGATGCGTCTGCTGCGCGGGTCAGGAATGACCGGATTGTCAGGAATGACATATCGCAATGCGCGTGGCTATGTTCGTCCGTTATTGGAAATATCACGTTCCGAAATTGAACAGTATCTTCAACGTTGCGGTCTGAAATGGCGCGATGATGCCAGTAACAACGATACAGTGTACCTGCGTAACCGCATTCGTCACCAGTTGCTGCCGCTTCTCGAAGAATACAATCCTGCCATCCGTTCGTGCCTTGCCACAACGGCGTCAATACTTGGTGGCGATGAAGTCCTGATACGCGACATGACGGAACAGGTCTATAGCGAACTGTTCCGGATGGAGAAGGGATCATGTGTCTGCAGTATTGCACAACTTGGTCTTCTTAATCCCGCCCTGCAGCGCAGAGTCCTTCGTCGCGCCTTCAAACAGCTGGCCGAAAGCCTGGAAGGGGTGAGTCAACTTCATGTCGGTGCAATCGGTGATATGATTGCTTCTGCACGCCCCAATTCCCGACTTGTTCTCCCGTGCAGTGTCACTGCAGTAAGAGAATATGACCGTTTTGCGTTGACGTACACAGATACAGATACGGTCAAGAACGATGGGGAGCTGCAAATTACGGAGCCGGGATGTTATCAGCTTCCACAGGGAGGTTGTCTTACGGTTGTGTTATCCGACACAACGGTCTTTCCACCACATCCTGACTGCGCTTGTTTCGATCTGGACAAAACCCCTCTCCCTTGGCTGGTGCGGACTTTTCGGCCCGGTGACCGCATTATTCCCTTTGGTATGAGTGGCAGAAAAAAAGTGAAAGATATTTATATTGATCGTAAAATTCCGCCTTCTGACCGTTCACGAATGCCACTCCTGTTTTGCGGAGAAAATCTAATCTGGATTGCCGGGGTGTGCACTTCTGAATTGAGCCGTATTAGCACTCCCGCTGTCGTTCCGGTTCACGTGACATGGCATGCATGTGCTGATTGATTGCCGCAGCTCGTTAAGTGGCTGAGTTACGTTAACAGATGCTGTTTCCAAAATGGTGACGTTTTCTGAACAGTTTCATAAGGTACCTGAAAGCATCTTTAATTTTTCGTAAAGTGCCTTTTTATCGTCTTTTCCCGGGACTGAAGCGCCGATGCCTTTCAGCCAGAATCTGTCGAAGGCCATCAAACCCTTGGTTGATACTTCAAGTTCTGTGGGAAAGAGGGAATAAAAATTGAACATCCTCAGTATGCCGTACAGGAAGCCTATGCAGTCCATTCCTGAAATCTCTGTATAAATACTTCCTCCATGCCGTGTCGAGTGCTCGATCTGAAAGTCGGAAATCTTGATTTGTGGTAAGGTTATTCGTTCAGCAGAGCCCATAAGTGCCGGGAGGGGGTTCAAATTCTTGAACGGGTCTGAATGACTGTGTTTCCCATCTATCTCAAAAGAGGCATCCCAGCAGAGTGGTCCGGATTTGCGTGCGCTTCCACTTATGATATTAATCTCCCGGTGAGACAAGTGCGATGAGAGCTTTCCCAGCCATCCGGGTTTCAAATCCCCGGAGAGCTTCAAGGTGCCGGTGCTTGATGCAGAGAGTGATAAATCCCAGCAAATTCCTGTAGAGTCGGAGTCACATGGTTTTACAGGATGGATTGCAGATTTAGTTGATGTCATGGCTGTCTCCTCTATTATAATTTGCGTCTTGTAACATGCTGGAGCACAGGGTGTGCCAAAATAAAAGGTGCTACGGAACCACTGGGTTATGCGCATTGAATGAATGGGATACTTACCAAGAATGGAACATGCTGCTTAAATAAACAGCTGATGCGTTAGAAGAGAACAGTATGGGACCCCTGTATGCAGGCTTTTCACAAAGTGTACCATCAGCAGCGCGTGTCTGTTGTGATCCGTAGAGAATAGAGGTAGAATACGCAAAAAAATATTATCAGCCTCTGTTCCAGCGTCAGGTTACAGTCAATATCCTTGAAGGAGTGAATAAATACTTTGACTATTTCGAAATACTTCTGGTGCAAGAAATTCTTTTATTCTGCAATGTTAACGGTTCTGGTGGTTGCACTCTTGGTCTGCTCGGCTTCAGCCCAGGAAAACGTTGCAACCTATCCCTTGCTGGCTCCCGGATATACCTCTATTAAAATATTTGACAGCCATAGACGTTTTGTTGGTCGATTACTGCCGGAGAAAAGGTATTGGGCTACTATTGATCGCATTCCCGTGTTTCTACAGAATGCAGTGGTGGCCATTGAAGATGCCCGCTTTTATGAACATGGAGGGATTGATCTTCGTGGGATTGCTCGGGCGCTGGTAAAAGATGTTGTTAAAGGGCGTATGGCAGAAGGAGGGTCAACAATCACCCAGCAATTGATCAAAAACAGGTATCTGTCCGGGGTGAAAACCATCGAACGAAAGTTTGAAGAAGCCCGCATGGCCATGGACTTTGAAGAGAAATACAGTAAAAAACAGATTCTGGAGATGTATTTCAACGAAATCTATTACGGCAACGGGGCGTGGGGTATTGTTCAAGCCGCACGCCTCTATTTTGATAAAAACCCGGAAGAGTTGACCGACGCCGAGTGCGCCCTGCTTGCCGGTGTGCAGAAAAATCCTGCTCGCTACAATCCGTTTGGAAAATCAGCCCCTGTTACGGGACGGAGGGACATGGTACTCAAGCGCATGGTGGAGTGGAAGATGATCACTTCCCGCCAAAAACAGAAACTGAGATTGCAACGTGTTACCTTTACGCCTCGGGGGCAGGCTCCGCAGTATATGGCCTATATCCGTGGCAAACTGATTGAACGATACGGGGCGGATATTGTTGAGCAGGGGGGCTTGGAGGTTACCGCCGCCATGGACCTGAATCTGCAAAAAGTAGCTGAAAAAGCATTGCAAGATGGGGTGAAACGAATTTCTCCACAACTACAAGGAGCATTAGTCTGTCTGGATGCGGCTACTGGAGATGTACTTGCGGCTGTGGGGGGAGTCGACACCACCAAAAGTTCATATAACCGCGCTTTTTCTGCTCGGCGTCAACCCGGTTCGGCCATCAAACCGCTGATTTATGCCGCAGCACTGGAGAAGGGGTTTACTGCCGGCAGTATCATGAATGATACGCCGGTAAGCTATGATCGAGGCAATAATGAAATCTGGAAGCCGCAGAACTATGGGAGAGAGCAGTATGGGGACCTTTCCCTCAGGCAGGCCCTGGCTTATTCCAATAATGTAATTACGATCAAGCTGCTGGAGGCTATCGGCGTCCCATATTTTGTTGATTTTGCCGGCAAATTGGGGCTGCCGCTTCGGGCAGAGAACGGCCTTTCCCTAGCCCTGGGAACGAATGAAGTTACCTTGAATGATCTGGTGCTGGCGTATACTCCCCTGGCCACCGGAGGGTTGCGCCCTGCCGAAAGGGCTATTCTCCGAATATATGATCGCCATCGTCGTACCTGGACCGAGAATCCTTCGGCAGTTACACCGGTCCTTTCCCCAGCGACAGCTTATGTTACCACTCAGATGCTGAAGGACGTCCTGAGGTATGGCACCGCCAAGAACCTTAAAAAATTCAGCCAGGTTCATCCCTCTGCCGGAAAGACCGGTACGACCGATGATTATCGTGATGCCTGGTTTGTCGGGTATACCCCGCAAATAATCACCGGTGTCTGGGTAGGATATGATAAACCTAAGCCCGGGGGGAAAGGCTTTACCGGAGGAGCTGTCGCTGCTCCAATCTGGGAACGGTTTATGCGCACGGCTGTGGCATCGAAACCGGTAGTTGATTTCACCAGGCCTGATACGGTCGTTTCCGTAAGCATTGACCCTGTAACTGGTTGCCTGGCGACGCCGGACTGTCCGGAAAAACGTGATGAGTTCTATATCTCCGGCACCGAACCGACGGAATACTGTCCCACGCACGGCGGAATCCCTGTCGTTCCGATAACTCCGCCTTCACTGAATTCTGACGGTCAACAGTCTGATCCGGGTGCAGATGCAAGGCCACAAGGCGGGAATGAATAGAGTTTCCTGACCAATTACATGAATTGATACCGGGCAAGTGCCGGATATTTGACAATACTTCTTTGGCTGTTACTCTAGTAGAACTTGGATAAGTGCTATCCTTCTGACTGCAGGGAACTGTGCTCAAATGTTTGCGATGTAAGCTGATAACAGGCGTAAATATCTCCCTATTGTGACGCAGCTATTGATGCTGACGTATTTGATATGTGGAATAAGGGTCTCGGAGGGTGTGTATGATTAACCTGTTCTGTTCAGGTTTTATTATGGTGTTGCTGTTATCCGGCTGCGGTTGGGATGGTACCCCTACCAGGAACAATGATTTTATCCCACTGACTTCAATAGAAATTGTTGCCGTCACATCGACCATAGCTGCACAGACTTCCACTACGCTTACGGCAAAAGGTAACTTTTCGGGGATATTTACCCGTGATATTACCGATCAGGTGACCTGGTCGAGCGATTCTCCGACTGTGGCCGCGTTTGCTACAGCGGCGAGTCCAAACCGGGTGACCGGCAGTTCTCCTGGAGTTGCCATCCTGACCGCGACTATGGGAAGCGTGTCTGCTGCACCCCTTACCTTGACGGTAAGCTCGGCTACTGTCACTGCACTGGCAATTTCTCCGCAAACTCCAACTATAGCGAAGGGTTTAAACACTCACTTTACTGCAAGCGGTACTTTTTCTGATAACACAACTCAGGATCTGACATTTGACGCTGTCTGGGCTTCAAGCGATGTAACCGTGGCGACCGTTAGTAACGATCCCGGCAGCAAGGGATTTGCCCAAACTCTTGCCTCCGGTCCGTCGACAATCAGCGCTACTTTTGGCGGCCTCACCGCTACTACACTCCTGACCGTCACGGTGCCGGTGCTGCAAACGATTACGCTCGTGCCGGCCAATGCTTCGATCCTGACTGTGTCCTCCACGAGTTTTCAGGCGACCGGCCATTTTTCCGATGGATCGACTGCCGATATTACAAGTCAGGTTGTCTGGAAGTCGTCGAATCCCGCCATAGCAACAATTGCCAGTTCTGGTGGAGTAGCAACAACCCTCTCACAGGGTACGACCTCAATTAGCGCCACTTTGAACGGAGTAAGCGGGGCATCGAGTCTCAAGGTGACGGGAGGTACTCTGACCGGGATTTCCCTATCTGCAGCAAATATGAGCCTGGTCAAGGGTACCGTCGGCCGCATCTCCGCCACCGGAACATTCAGCAATGGCACATCACGGGACATCACCGGGGCGGTTGACTGGTCTACGGCTAATACAACTCTCGCAACGGTGGTCACCTCTGGAGGTAACCTGGCGTTGCTCAATCCTCTTGC
>JAQUCQ010000149.1 GCA_028686145.1 Desulfuromonadaceae bacterium
CGATTGCCACTCACTTTGGCGATTATCCAGTCATTGCTTGTTGAAGTTGAGGGAGAAATTTATTCCATTCCACTCTCGTCAGTCCTGGAAACTATCCGGGTCGATCAACGCAAATTCCACCTGATCGGGGGACAAGAGGTACTAAAACTACGCGATATCGTGCTGCCGCTGATTCGTTTGCAAAAAGTATTCAACGTCCAACCGCGCAGCGAAGAGAATGATTTTTGTTACGTCGTGGTGGTTGGTGCCGCTGAAAAGAGAATGGGTTTGGTCGTTACCCGCCTGGTTGGACAACAGGAGGTGGCCATCAAGTCGCTTGGCAACTATCTGGCAAATATTCCCGGCATTGCCGGTTCCACTATTTTGGGTGATGGACGTGTTGCCCTGATAATTGACCCGGTCGCAATGTCTGAGGTCTGCGAATAAGGAAAAAATGTTTTTGTTGCACAAATAATATGCAGAAGATTCATTGGTAATGACGCCCAAGGAGTGAAATGTGGCTATCAGCGATAAAGATTTTGAACAACTCCGTGATTTTATTTACAACATCTGCGGTATGTATTTTCACACCACCAAGAAATATTTTTTGGAAAGCCGGCTTACCCGTCGCATGGAAGCTACCGGCTCAAAAACATATCAAGACTATTACCTGCTGCTCAAATCTCCACGCGGGTCTGAAGAATTAAAGTTTCTTATGGACGAAATCACCACTAACGAAACCTATTTTTTCCGTAATGTTCCGCAATTAGCAGCTCTTGAGAATAAATTGCTTCCCGAAATTGTTGAAGCTAAAAACAAAATGGGATTCCGCAAGCTGCGGATCTGGAGCGCGGCCTCATCTTCCGGCGAAGAAGCCTACACCATGGCGATGATTCTCCTCGAGAAACGGCCTACCCTGTTGAAGGACTGGATCATTGAAATCGTCGGTACCGACATCAATGAGACCGTCATCGCTCAAGCCAAAGAAGGAATCTATAACGCTTATTCCATCCGAAATATCCCCGACGTGTACAAACGCAAGTATATCCGTGAAGATAATGGTAAATTCATCCTGTCTCCTGAAGTCAAAAAGTTTGTCACCTTCAACAAGCTCAATCTATACGAAGACTCTAAAATGATTTTTATGAAGAGCTTCGATTTCATATTCTGCGCTAATGTGCTGATCTATTTCGACACCGCTTCAAAATCAAAAGTCGTCCAGCATTTTTATAATAATTTGCAACCCTACGGATACTTCTTTGTCGGCCAGTCGGAATCCCTGCATGGCGTCAATGACAAATTTAAGACGGTTCACTTTCCCGGTGGTTTTGGCTACAAAAAATAGCCTGAGAGGTTTTATTGTATGGACAAAAATCTGATGATGGAACGGGCTGAAATATTGGTGGGAGCTGTTGATGATCTCCCTACCATCCCGATTGTCGCAACCAAGGTGCTACAGTTGCTTGATGATCCTGATGTCAGCGTTGAAGACGTAGCGGATCTAATGCTGTCGGATCAGGTTATGACGGCACGGGTCATGAAGCTGATCAACTCGCCGGTTTACAAGCCGAATCAGGAAATCACCTCTCTTAAGCGCGCTCTGGTGTACCTCGGACTGCGTCATGTTCGCGAACTGGCTCTGACAACATCTGTTATCAATGCATTTGACGGTACATCGGGAGCACTGGAGCTGAATGCGTTCTGGGAACATTCTTTTGGAGTCGGCATGGTTTCAAAAATTATTGCCAAGAACATTGGCTATCAGGATCTTGAAAAAGCCTATATTGCCGGCATTATACATGATCTCGGCGAAGTATTTCTAAGCAACTTCCTGCGCGATCCATTTTTGGAGGTACTGGAACATATTAAAACCCACCCCGTGAAACTTGTCGATGCCGAAGCGGAGCTGCTTGGAACGTCCCACTGCGAGATTGGCCTCTGCATTGCGCGCAAATGGAATTTTCCTGATGCCTACTGTGATGTGATCGCATATCACCATAGCCCTGGCGAAGCTAAGGTCGATCCGATTCTGTGCGCCATCGTTAACCTTTCAGATCTGTTCTGTACTGTCCGTGAATTGAACTATGGCGGTCGTGAATGGATCAGCTTCAATTTAAGCGAAGAAGAAGCCTGGACAATCCTTAAAAATGAATCACCTGCATTGGCCGAGATGGATGTGGAACGTTTCTGTTATGAACTTGATGATGCGATTCCTGATGTAAAAGAGCTGGTATCATCTATTTTCAACCCATCCTCACGCTGAAACGCAATTAGATACGAGCATTAACATAACCATTCTCTGCCAGTACCAATAATGCGGGATATGAACGTTCAAAAAAGCATTTCTGCCAAAATGCACATAAATAATTTCTATCGTACTAAAAACGACAGGAAATAATTTCTGACCTACTAAAAGGCGAAACCCTGATGATAATGCCGCTGCAAGCAAAAACACGTATTCTGATCGTTGACGATTCATCGTTCATGCGGATGGCTATCCGGAGTGTCTTATCAAAAGAGCCCTCCTTTGATATTGTCGGCACAGCAGCCGACGGCATGGAAGGCGTCGAAAAAGCCATTGCCCTCAAACCGGATCTTATTACGATGGATGTCGAAATGCCACGCATGGACGGCATTACTGCCCTGAAGCAGATCATGGCGAAAGCTCCGACCAAAGTCATCATGGTCTCTACTCTGACCAACGAAGGCGCCAGATCAACGTTCGAAGCACTCGACGCCGGAGCACTCGATTACATACCGAAAAACGTTACCGACTCATCAGATGCGCAGAACATTTTCCGTCAGGAGTTAATGCGCAAGATAAAGGAAGCGATAGCATCGCGCATACGCCACGTGCCCGGCACAGTTCCAACATCAACTCGCCCTGCACCATCATCCATCTCCGTACCGCACCGGCCAACGTCATCAAAATTCCTCGGGAAGAAGATTCAGTACGTCGGCATCGGCGCCTCCACCGGCGGGCCGGTGGCATTGCAGGAAGTGCTTTCGCGCATCCCGGTCAATTTTCCGTATGGGATAATTGTCGGCATCCACATGCCTAAGGCGTTTACCGGACCGTATGCTGACCGCCTTAACGCCAAGTGCTCCATGACTATCCGAGAAGCAGTTGACGGTGACATTCTCAAGCCGGGACTGGCACTGGTTGCACCGGGAGGGATGCACACCACGCTTGTCCGGCAGGGCGGGCACATTGTCGTCAAGACTCAGCCCACCAGTTCATACCCGCAATATGTCTATATACCCTCGGTTGACTTGCTCATATCAAGCATGGCTGAGGCAACCGGAGGAGCCATGTTGGGAGTGATTCTGACCGGGATGGGTAATGACGGATTCAAAGGGATGCAGATTCTGAAGCAGAAAGGTGGCGTTACGATTGCGCAGGATGAAGCAACCTCAACCATTTACGGCATGCCGAAAGCCTGTGTTGATGGAGGTGTGGCTGATGAGGTGCTGCCGTTGGGACAAATCGGCTTTGAAATATCGAAGTTCATGTAATCCATTGAAGAAATTAGCGTTTGAGCACAGAAAAGGGCGACCACCGTGGACGCTCTTTTGTTATTTAGCGGTCCGCATACACGATCAGGCCTGTTCCTGTCACTTCAACCCGGCAGTTTGAAAATCCACGCCGTTTCAGACGAAACATGATAAGTGGCGCGATCAGGGGATGAACCCCCGATAAAACAAGCGGGAAATTGGAATACGACATCTTCAGGAGGGCACCGAGCGTTGCCTTGGCATCGGTTTTTCGCGCGTTTTTTCTTCGCAGTTTATTATGTTGTTCAGTTGGCATGACCTAGCTATGTTCACTGGTTTCATGAAAGACCAGATTCTTCCAGTTCTCAATAGTATTATCCAGACGCCACTGGCTCCCGGCCATGTAGGTCAACTTGGCTTCACCATCAATATAGACATGCATCGCTTCTTTCTTCTCAAAATCTTCAATATGTTTTTTCTCACCGGTAACCCAGCGAGCGGTTACATAACTGACCGGTTCAAAGGCCACTTTAACACTGTATTCGTGTTCAAGGCGGTGCATAACCACCTCGAACTGTAGCAGTCCAACCGCACCGATAACCCAATCCGACCCCATCAAAGGCTTAAACACCTGTGTAGCACCCTCTTCAGCCAACTGGACTAACCCTTTCTCCAACGCCTTTGATTTCATCGGATTTAGCAGACGTACCTTGCGAAAGTGTTCAGGAGCAAAACTTGGGATACCAGTGAACTTGAGATCTTCACCCATTGTAAAAGTATCGCCAATCTTAATTGTTCCGTGATTATGGATGCCGATTATATCGCCCGGCCAGGCTTCTTCCACATTGGTACGATCCTGTGCCATAAATATTGTAGCGTTTGCAATCTGAACGTCACGCCCCAAACGGACATGGCGGACCTTCATCCCTCGGGTAAATTTGCCGGAACAGATGCGGAAGAAGGCAATCCGGTCACGGTGAGCCGGATCCATATTCGCTTGAATTTTGAATGTAAACCCGCTAAAGGGTTCTTCGTAGGGAGAAACAGTACGAGTTACGGTCTCGCGTGGTAACGGATGCGGTGCATACTGGACAAAAGCATCCAGCAACTGCTGCACACCAAACGTATTAATGGCACTACCAAAGAAAACCGGCGTCTGTTTTCCTGCCAAGTATGCCGACATATCAAAAGGATTTGCCGCCCCTTCCAACAGTTCTATGTCATTTCTCAGTTCTTCTACCTGACTTCCGAGCAGTTCATCGAGACGTGGATCGTCCAGACCCGTAACCGTCACGATTTCACCGGTACCGGTATCTGCATCTGCGTCAAAAAATGTCAACTCTTTGGTATATAAATGATAGGTTCCCCGAAAACGCTTTCCCATTCCAATCGGCCACGTTATCGGAGCGGTCTGCATGTGAAGGTTTTTTTCGATATCGTCCAGAAGATCAAACGGTTCCTGTCCCTCACGGTCAAGCTTGTTCATGAACGTCATGATCGGAGTGTGACGCAATCGACAGACTTCCAGAAGCTTCTTCGTCTGACTTTCAACGCCTTTAACAGAGTCAATCACCATCAATACCGAGTCTACGGCTGTCAAAACACGATAGGTATCCTCTGAAAAGTCGTTGTGGCCGGGGGTATCCAGCAGATTGATTTCGCACTCATCATAGGTAAACTTCATGACCGATGAGGTAACTGAAATACCGCGCTGTTTTTCCAGATCCATCCAGTCGGATGTTGCGTGCCGGGCACTCTTCCGGGCGCGAACCTCTCCAGCCTGCTGAATGGCACCGCCGAAAAGCAACAACTTCTCTGTAATCGTGGTTTTTCCTGCATCGGGATGGCTGATAATGGCAAATGTGCGACGTTTTTCGACTTCTATCTGGTTGAACAGTTCCACGGGGTGTAACTCCTTATAACAATCTGTATGGCAATCGAAAGGCGGGCAAGCCCGCCTGATTTTAAACAAAATATGTGAAGGTTATTATGACCTGAATACCAGCCGGTCAAGGCACCACCGGCCGCCTCCGGCAATCATCAGGTAGAGGGCCATCCCCAGCAGGGCGACATTGTACTCGATGCCCTGCCCGTGACCGGGTACGCAGTTTAAATTAAGAAAAAAACCATGGGCCCAATGAATTTTATAGATGGCAACCAGCATGACTGCTGATATTCCCGCTGCTGAGAGACGGGTCATAAAGCCGGTCAAGATGCCAAAACCACCGCCAAATTCAGCGATGATAGCCAGCAATGTGAAAATGGGCGGAATCCCCATTTTTTCTTCAAAGGTTTTGAATGTCCCCGTCAATCCTTGACCTCCGAAAATACCAAACAGTTTCTGAGAACCATGAGCCATAAAGATCAGCCCCAGTGGAATGCGAAGCATCAAGGGAGCAAACAAATCCGTCGCATCAAAACTTCCTTTAGCCATGTATAACCTCCTCAATCTCCTTAAGAAACAGTCTGTTTTTGTAAAATAAACTGTTTACGCCATCATTTGGCAACACCACATGGATTACTCTGAAATCACGAAGGCAGAAATTGTTTATCCCCGCAGACAAACACACATCATTTTTTTATCTGTCCATGTTACGTACTATTAGTATAATTCGCCACTAGTCCAAGCATAGAAGCGAGGTTGTCAGTTTAATCTATTTTCTTCGTGCATTCAATTAATTCAAGCGCTGTATTTAATCGTGAAATAGAAATGTAAGCAGCTTTTTCCGGCGAAGGGCTTGGGAATGAAAGGAGGCAAGCAGTTTAAATAGCACATTTCTAAGGATTTAAATACATATATTACAGACGCATTTACCTCTCTCCGAGTCTGTTTTTAAATGGTTTCAAGTAAAAATGCAATAGTCCTCATGTTTGTGATCAATACTTATAATTAAGAGTATCTTTCCAACACAATCAACTTTAAAGTCAGACTGCACACAAATGAAGTGCAGAAGAGAATTGCAACAAGATAGGGTCGTACCAGAAGAGATCAGTTTGTAGCTTTTTTAATGTGTAAACAAATTGACTTTAATATGTGTAGTTTGTTATATTTACGCCGTTTCGTAGTGGAATAGGCGAGGTAAAAAAATGGAAACGCGCTACCTAAGAACATTCAAATTTGTTTTGGATCTGGGAAGCTTTTCCCTCGCTGCTCAGGAACTGTGTATAACTCAGTCAGCAGTATCCCAACGCATAAAATTTCTTGAAGATCACTATGGATGTCAACTGATAGACCGCTCAGGCTCGACTCTTAAGCCAACCCCGTCAGGAGAGAAAGTACTTGCTAAAACAAATATGATTTTGATGGCTGTACACGATCTCGAAAATGATGTAAAAAATTTAGGGAAGAAGGTAGAGTTTTCAATCGGGTTTACGCCAACATTCGGTTTTGTTTTCTTGCCGAAGGTTTTAGATATATTTCTCAAAAAAAACACTCATGAAATAGACATCAAATTTATCACCCAACAATCAGATCAATTAATTAAGAATCTTACTGAAAAAATATTTGACGTTATTGTTATTGAGCATTGTGAAGAATTAAAGAAAGAAAACCTTGCGCTCTTTTCTTTGTTCAAAGATGAAATGGTTATGATTTCATCACCATCTCTGGGAATTGCACCCGAGGAAACCAGACTCGAAGAGTTTTTTAAACATCGACTAATATCACGACGAGACGGATGTAGTTCACGCCACCTTTTCAAGGACAATTTAAGCAAAACAGGAAATTCTGTTGAAAATTTCAGGGGCGTCATCGTTCACGACCATCTCAGATGTTTAATTCAATCGACTTTACAGGGGCAAGGGGTTGCCTTTGTATCGAGATCTTTGGTTACCGACCATCTTAGTACAGGTCATCTCCGTGAACACGTTATTCCCGGGTTTTGTAATACCCGCTCGCGCACATTGGCCTGTAACCAGAGCAAGGTTTATGACCCCTTACTCAAGGATTTTATTGAGTCCGTCTTTCAGACTTTTAACTTGCAGTCACCTTTTCACTCTACTGAAAATGCTGCTGCAACCTAATTGTTGTAAATTTGTTTTTACGCTATTCCACTTTGGAAGCACGTCCGTCGCTGGTGGGCGGCCTGGTCTTCAAAACCAGTGGGGGGGATGAGAAATCTCCCCGGTGGGTTCGATTCCCATGTGCTTCCGCCATTTAAATCCTGTTGTCGGTCTTCCAAAAAGCGGTCGGAGATCAATATGGAACCGAACCAGATAATGTGTAACAAAAGTGAAGCCCCCCTAAATCCGCACAGGTATGGTGTCAGTCACAGACGCAGCATTCCCAAAGCTTTTCAATCATGAAAAATCTCATACTTGGTACAGCCGGACATATCGACCACGGTAAAACCTCACTGGTACTAGCCCTGACCGGTATTGAC
>JAQUCQ010000150.1 GCA_028686145.1 Desulfuromonadaceae bacterium
TGATTATGTAATATTCCACGAACTCTGCCACATCAAAGTGCGGCATCACGGTGCTGACTTCTGGAAGATGGTCGGCCGTTACGTACCTGACTACCTGGCAGTGCGCAGACAGTTGCACTACTATACCTGAATCCACACTTCCCAAAGATACCCTGCACATGGTAAAACTTTATATACCCTCAGAGTTGTAATATTGTATACTGACCTAAATATTGATTCCGTTTACCTGTTCCAGATTTCAAACATATAACTTGATGCTTTTATACAAATATTACGGTATCCACCTATTCCAGCAATTTTATCGGAGGCTCGGATGACGAAAAATAGCGCAGATCTGCCACTTAATAAATTACACGTTCTCGATACCTGCAGCTTGATCGAAGAAAGGTGCGCTCATATTTATCGTCATTTTGAGCGAATGTTTTCCAACTCACCTGATGTTGCAGCACTATGGCATAAGATAGCGAATGATGAAGACAACCATGCAGCTCAATTTAAATTGGCCGCTCTCAATCTTGGACACAATAACAAAGATATTGATTTTAAGGACAGGAAATTTAAAGCCGTATTAGACAAGCTTGATTCAATGCACCGTACTGTTGAGACCAATCTATCCTCATTATCAGAGGCATTTGAAATTGCATTGGTTATTGAAATGAGTTTGGCAGAACGTCACATCGAATCAATCATAACCTATGGGGATTATGGACTTTCGGACCTGTTTTTAAAAATGGAGAAGTATGATCAGGGTCATCTGGAGCTATTGCAGGATGCTATCGATTCTTTAAGATAACGGAGTGTCAGAGGGCAACTCGCAACAAAGGAGATGACATTATAATGGTCAGTCATGACAAGGTGTTATGAGGGAGGTATCGTCTGATGACGGGGAAAACCCGATTTTGCCAGCATACTCTCTTTATTTTTTTTCATAGACTTTTATTTTATTTTGCTTGTGCTATACTAAAAATGCTGGAGAGAAGTACAAACCATTTAAAGGAGGATTAACTATTGACAGACGAGACTCCACCATGTGGGATCAGACATAGGACGTGATATCTCTCCGACCGCAAATATGATCGGATAAAAACCTAAAAGGTAATCCTATATTGAATAAGAAGTGAAGCCCACCGAACAATTTGGTGGGCTTTTTATATTTAATAAAACGTGCAGCCTACCATTATTACGAACGTCAAATCGGATCACACCCCATTTTCGGGATAGTCTGTAATCCCGTCCACAATTTTTCAAAAGAAAGAAGCCACTGGGTAAAACAACCACCGCTTTGACATTTTTTGTAATTATTATTTTTCGTTATCATGCCTTCTTACGCATATTACATCGTAGGGTTTTCCTCTAAAGTCCTTCATATACGTATATTCCATACCAGCAGCGGTACATTTATTAATTTTGGCATCTAATTCTTCCTGGCTAACATTGGAACAAGCCGAAAGCGACACAACAAACAGTAACCCAAAAAGCAGTTTCATGCAGTTCCCCTTTTTATGTATTAGTTTTTACTCCTAGCTCTCGTATCGTTTGGATATGAATAATCTTTATTAGTTTTGTTCTCGGCGGTAGTTACTGACAAAAAGTTAAAACTACAAACCCCGCTTCTGACACGTGCCAGAAACGGGGCTATAGAAAGATAACACACGTCCAGATATATACAATATTTTGATTCGCAATGCAAATGATTTGTGTGACGTATATTAATTGGCAAGTTGGAACAGGAAATTATGCATTACTGACTGTAATTTTATCGTTTCAAATAAGTAGTCAGTTCATATCTATCAAACTTCTCTTGCTTTACTTGTATAAATTCCCTATAAAACACACTATTTTAGGGGAGTATTCGTGATGGTACTCAATAAAGACAACATATTTAACATGAGGCAGATGTATTAAAGATTATTTCGCATCCGAACCGTCAGAAAATAGTTGCATAACAATGTATGGTGTTAAGAACATCTCGAAGAGACTTTGCTAAAAGACATGATCAGGTGCACTTGGGGGGAAAATGTCGCTACTAAAAAAATTTATATCATTCACATCCCTCACCCTCAAGCGCTTTATTTTTACTGCGACTCTTATCGTTTCAATTGTAACCTTTCTCACAGTAGTAACGACCCTGACTTGGATTTTTCTCAAGCAGACCGAAGATATTTCGGCAAGCACCTCCTTTTCAATGGCCAACAGAATTTCGCATTTAGTTACTGAGGCTATGGAAAAGGGGAAAACCCTAGCTGAAATGACAGACACGATCGATGAATATAAGCGTTTTATTCCCAACAGGTACACCATAGCAATTCTGACAGGAAAGGGAAATAAAACAGAAAGTGGCAATACGATTGCGAATAAACCAGTTCAGAAAGCTTTTAGTGAGGGGGTATACAGTCGTCTTCGGACAATTAAAGGTTTGGAATACGCTTACCCACTTAAAGCAGAGACTAAATGCCTTGGCTGCCATACTGGCGCAAAATCCGGCGATGTATTAGCTGTATTATCTATAAAAGAAGAGACAAAAGGTCTTCGCAACTCTTTCTTGAATGAGTTTTTTACTCTTTTTCTGATCCTTCTTCCAATTCCTTTTATAATGTCTATTTCGGTATCCAGATTCGTGAATTTTCACCTTGGAGATGCTGTTGGGAAGCTTGACCAAAAGATACGTTCCGTAAACAGCATGGGTGATCTTACAGACCTTGAAGCGGAGTTGGAGAATGAAGAGTATCGGTTTCGCGAGCTAGAAGATATTTTTAACGAGTTCACCAAATTTATTAATAGGATCAAAGGGTTGGCCGTAGGCAAGGAGATGCTCGAATTTGAAATTAGGGTACTTGAACGCTTCATTATAACATCTGAAACAATTCGTGACTGGAAAGAGCGGGTAAGCCACCTGCTGAACGAAGTAAACACAGTCATGCAAGCCTATATGATTTTCTGCGTTTTCCAAATTGAAGAGGAGTCATACGACATCGAAATTTTCTGGGCAAGCCCTCCTTCCGATAAAACCATGCAAATCATGGACGAACTTGTCCGTCAGCGAATAAGCCATGAAAAACTGTGTATTTCTGAAATTACCGAAATAAAGGTAATTCATAATATCGTCAATCCGAACGTTTCACAATTGGATCTTAATCAGTCGGAGATAGAATTCCAGACCAAGTCTCTTTTTATGGAAAAACCCCAGATTGGCGGTGTAGTCGGCATTGGAGTCCAATCCCAGACTGTTGCAGATCCAATACGTTCTCTGGTCATTAATGGCATATTGACTACTATGCTGAATGTCGTAGGTTCCATAAAGGCTATATACAAGTATACAAAAGATCTTGAATATTATGCGACCCGTGACCCATTAACCGACCTCTATAACCAGCGGCTCTTCTGGGAACTTCTTGGCTATGAAATAGGACGTGCAGACCGTCATCAGGAAAGTTTTGGTCTGCTCATGATAGATCTGGATAATTTTAAACACGTTAATGATCTGTTCGGTCACATCATTGGTGACAAATTTCTCTCCAAGGCAGCGCTTACTATTCATGAATGTCTGAGAAAAGGCGATATTCTTGCTCGATACGGTGGCGATGAATTTACGGTAATCCTCTGCGAATCCAGCGAGGAGCAAGTATATATGATCGCTGACCGAATTAGAGGAGCTCTTGATCACATGGAAATTACCGCTGCGGATGGTACAATAATACGTGGTTCTGCATCTGTCGGCATGGCCATGTTTCCAATGCATGCCCAAAATGCAAAAGATCTCTTCCTGTTTGCCGACAACATGACGTACAGGGCAAAAGCAATGGGGAGGAACTGCATTATTCTTCCAAGCAGTGAAGATGTTTCAGACGTTTTTGAAAAGAGCAGCGAAATGTCACGGTTGTTATTGCAGGTAATTGAAGAAAAAAGGATGATCCCGTATTTTCAACCAATTGTATCAACCGGAAACCGGGAGATAATCTGTCATGAAGTACTCTGCAGAATTGAAATCGGAGACAAGATAATTACTGCCTCGGAATTCATTGAAATAGCCGAGAAACTTTCCATCATCAGCAAACTGGATAGTATTTTGATGGAAAAAGTTTTCAAAAAAATACAGGAGACCGGCTACGAGGGGCTAATTTTTATCAACCTATCTCCGAAGTCATTAATACTGAAAGAATTTGTTCCCATGGTGATTGGTCTGGCCCGTAAGTTTCAAATTCAGCATGACCACGTTGTTTTCGAGATAACAGAGCGTGAAACTGTAAAAAACATGACTCTGCTGGAAAAGTTTGTACTCGACCTTAAGCTGGAAGGTTTTAAATTTGCAATTGATGACTTCGGTTCAGGATTTTCTTCATTTCAATACATTCGCAGACTGCCGATTGATTTTGTCAAGATAGAGGGAATGTTTGTGAGAAACATGCTGACTGACACAAAGGACATGTCCTTTGTTAAGACACTCTCTATTCTAGCCGCAGAATTCGGGATTCAGACCATAGCAGAATATGTTGAAGACGAAGCACTGCTTAATGCAGTGCATGCTTTAGGGATCGATTATGCGCAAGGATTTCACACAGGCAGGCCAATGCCGAATTTTAGCACAGGCGCAACAAAAACAGCCAGTTATGGAGCAGTTGAGCAGAGGCCTTGACAAGCACTCTGTATCTCGTACACCTACTATGTGATGAATTTTATTTCCTCTACAGATCGAGCCGCGTTATCATGTTAATAATAAAAACCATCCTCGCTCTGTCTGACACTACAACACGTCGGATAAATAAAAACGGTAATTGTCATCTTTTTGCCTGATCAGACAAAAACCTGTCATTTATATTGTACAATCACTCTTCTAATTATTTCCTGAGAGTTGTGGTCTGCTGATAAACTAAAGGGACGTTGGTAGTTAACAAAAAACTTACCACTGTTCATAAAATTACTTCCGCTAAAAATCATTATATATCATTTTGTTAGCTATTTTAATCTACCTCACCTGTGTAATAAATTAACAAACTAATATCAACCAATATAATTGCAACACTCTATTATTATTACATTATTTAGACCATCGTTTTTGGCACACAATATGATCTTATGTATGACATGCGAATGTTTCGTATTTCATTTCTCTATCACAATGGAGATTAAATTATGCTCTATTTTGTTCAGGAGAATAAACTTCATCGGTTCCCGACTCCCAAGCGCTGTGGCTGTAAACATAAGAATGAACCGTTACGTGACACAATTCCGCATGGTGTCGAACAGTGTGCATTTTGCATAAACTACTGGCCAGGTGATGATTGCTATCAACCCATATCTGATTAAAACTGATTCAGTAGGCTGTTCGTATAACAACTTAAGAAATATTTATAATTAGTGCTAAAATATAATCAGGTCCAAGATGTTCTTTGACAAATTGTTCTGGAGTTTTCGTTGTAAGCTGTTGTGATGTCTGCCGATAACCAATAATTTGTAAAATATCAGGGTACAGGCGTGGTGTGCAGGCCCTTTTATAGAGGGAAGCCTGAAGCGTTTTCCCTGCCAATACTGTGGCAAAGGGCAGATAGGTCAACAGATATACAAGATACCAGAACATGGCGCTGATTGACGCACGTGAGATGAGAAGAATACTTTTATTCTTATCCGCGAGGCACGTAGGAAAACGTTTAAAAAGGTAGATGCTAAAAGGTTTACTGATTACGTGAGGCAAAAGAGTGTAATCTCGATCAAACCTGAGTAGTCTTCACCGACGGTTTTTTAGGATAGACTCACAACGTAACGTCAATCAGCGCTTATAAAAACCCCTGGAATATTTCAAAAACTTATGTAGCAGATTGTTCTAAGACAAAGAGTACCTCAAAGCCTATGGTCTATTAGATCATGGGCTTTTTTGTGCCGAGTCATATTTCTTTGTGTCAGCGATTTACTCTGGGGTTACTGTTTCCCGATCACAACAAAGAGCGGTAAACTGACACGATGAAAAAAACTCTACCTTTTGGTGATATATTACCAATCAGTCCACTTGATTTTACGACCAAAACCTTAAGCACGACTTGATACAATTATTTTACAGTCGTTCAATTGACAGGTTCAAGTGAATTTATGTTGTGCTATAGTGCGGCAAAAGAGAGGTGTTCGTCATGCCGGATTTAAAACCGACTTCAGAGGTCAAAAAGAAAAAGGACAATTCCTGCGATATCTGCAAAACTATGCCTGAGTTTGATCATAAAAGCCATCGTTACGATGTCATATGCTAGCGACGATTATGCCAAACTGTGCTGAAATGCGTTACTCGCCACTTCTGACAGATTTCTATGAACTGACCATGCTGGCCGGTTATTTAGAAGAAGGAATGACAGAAAAATCGGCCGTATTTGATCTTTATTTCCGTACCAACCCATTTGAAGGTGGGTATGCGGTTTTTGCCGGCCTGGAATCGGCGCTTGATTTTCTCGAAACGGTTCAATTTTCAGAGAGTGAATTAACATACCTTGCGGGACTAAAACTATTCAAGCCCCGTTTTATCGAGTATCTCCGTAAATTCAGGTTTAATGGCAGGGTAACTGCTCCCCCGGAAGGTTCACTGGTTTTTGCCAATGAGCCCTTACTCACAGTTGAGGGGACGTTAGCTGAAGTACAATTCGTCGAAACAGCCTTACTGAATATTATTAATTTTCAGACCCTGACAGCTACCAAGGCGGCCCGCATTTGTCACGCTGCCAACGGTGCAGAAGTAGCCGAATTCGGACTACGTCGTGCACAAGGGCCTGATGGCGGACTGTCTGCATCCCGGGCTGCCTACGTTGGAGGTTGTACAGGAACCAGCAATGTTCTTGCCGGCAAGCTATTTGGACTGCCTGTACGGGGGACGCAAGCTCACAGCTGGGTACAGGCATTCTCTGACGAACTATCTGCCTTCCTGGCTTATGCAGACACGTTTCCGGATAGTACCATCTTGTTGGTTGACACTTATGATACGCTGAGAAGCGGTGTCCCGAATGCTATTGCCGTGGCGCAAGAGCTTCGGAGGCGTGGACATGAATTAAGCGGCATTCGCATTGATTCTGGTGATTTGGCCTACTTTTCGCGCGAAGCGCGACGAATGCTGGATGAGGCTGGCTTCAACGACGTGAAGATAGTGGTATCAAATGACATGGATGAATTTGTGATTGAGTCAGTTCGTAGCGATGGCGGACTGGTAGATATCTACGGCATCGGCACAAAGTTGGTTACCTGCGCAGGCGCCGGAGGCGGCGCACTGGGAGGAGTCTACAAGCTTGTGGAGATCGAAGGAAAACCCACGTTAAAGGTTACCGGCGATGTCGCAAAATCCAGCCTGCCAGGCAAAAAGCAGGTCTTCAGATTTGTTGAGCCGGGAGGATGTTTCATACAGGACGTGGTTTGTCTCTATGGTGAGGAAGTTAAGTCGGGGGACATGGTTTTTGATCCTGTCAATCCTTTACATCACACAAGGCTGCCACTGGATGGCCGAATGATAAAATTGCACGACACGGTTATGTTTGACGGAAGACGCCTCGCCTCCAGAGAGCCGATTGATTCCATGGCGAAACGCTGCAAAGACGAACTTTCCAAATTGCCAAGTGGTTGTCTGAGGCTGATCAACCCTCATCGCTACAAGGTATCTATCTCTGACCGGTTGAATTGTCTCCGAAGCGATCTGATCGATGAACTTGGAAAAGGAGTTATATAATATGGAGGACGTTTTAGCTCTTTTGATTGTTGATGTTCAGAACGATTTTTGCCCAGGTGGAGCACTTGCAGTTCCAGACGGCGATCAAGTTGTTGAACCGCTGAGTCGCGTTGCTTTCCATTTTGCTGCAGCAGGC
>JAQUCQ010000151.1 GCA_028686145.1 Desulfuromonadaceae bacterium
CACCGATCCTGTACTTCTGTCAGGATATGAAAGGATATGGCTGGTTGTTCCGGAAAGGAAAGTATCTCAATATTGGCCTTGGGCGTAAAGATACGAATAATATAACCCGCCATACCAAGAATTTCTGCTCTTTTGCCGAACAGCAGGGAGGGTTTCAGGACGGTTTGCCCGTCAGACTCCAGGGGCATGCATATCGATTGTACGCAAGGGAGGGGAGGCGCCATTGTTGCGGTGACGGAGCAATACTGATCGGTGATGCCGCCGGAGTCGCATACCCTGATAGTGGAGAGGGGATTCTGCCGGCAATTGAATCAGCTCTGCTGGCCTCGGAAACTATCCTCGCGGCCAACTGCAATTATAGTTGCGATAACCTGGAGCCATATGCTGTACGGCTGGGCAGCTGCTTTGGGAACGAACATCCGCAAGTGTCATCGTTGCCGGCCTTCTCCCGAATATCTTGCTTTCTCGGAACCAAACTGCTCTCTAATAGCTGGTTTGCCCGACATATCGTTCTTGATCGCTGCTTTCTCCATACAGACCGAAAGGCTTTTAATGCGGATCATCATTAGCGACATGGATAGAGATTGCAGATGATATTAAATATTTTTTAACTTCAGCTGATATCAAAAAGCGTACGGGATCAGTGACTGTAAAAATAGCATGGGGGCAGGCCGTATAGGTCTGCCCCCATTCTTAATGGAGTATCTACTGCAATGAGCAGGTTAAGGTCCGTAAAGCAAATTGTTGAGCATGTCATCGGTTTCTTTCAGCTTGTTTTGAAGCTTCTTGAGCTCATCGGCGGTATAAACTTTCTGTCCCTTCTTAATTTCAGCATTCAGCTTATCCATCTTTTGCTGGATGCTCATGGTCGCATCCTTGCATCCTTGCGAAATAAGCAGGCATTCATCTCTTTTTGTTTCGGACATCCCCTTGTCGTCGGCAAAAGAAACTCCAAGTCCCATACATGTTACTGCCAGTACTAAACTTACCACTAATCTTTTCATGACAAACCTCCATAGTAAATTTCTAATACTGTATTACTTCTACCAGACAAATATAATCTGTCAATGTCAGACGTCATAATTATTAATAATAGTTGTTGAATTATGGAATTAATTTATAAAAATAAATATTAATATAAGAAAATAATATTACAAAAACCACATAATACTAATATGCATTAACTTAAAAAGCGTAACTTATTCCAAATAAGTGCGTATCAAGGCCGGGGTTGGGAGTGCCTTTTGGATAGAAAATGTGCCCGTTTGATATGTGCAACAACCTGTAGCCAATCTTGATATTATTACTAAAACGGTAGTTAAGCCCCATGTAGGCACCAAACAAAACAATACTCCCGAAATCCTGTTTGCCAAAATGACGTCTTCCCAGAATGTCGGCATTAATGCCGACATCTGCAGCCAAGCCGATCCCTTGCTTGTAGAGAATAAGGCCGGGACCGGCTGAAGTGATAATGCTGGTTTCTCCTCCGCCACTCAGAACCCCGAGCGAGAAATCAGCTTTCGGCTTAACTCCCCACCCTGATGAATTGTGCCAATCCCACGGCAGGCCATATACCGCAAACGCGTCATACTGATGAAAATATTCATGTTTCTTGTTCGCTGGAATGGCTATTCTTACGCCGACCTCGTTCCACTCTGACTCTGATTCCGCTGAGTGGCTGACAGCAGGAAAAACACAAACAATGAATAAAATAAGAAGTAATTCACTAAGAAGTACTCGCATACAACGCTCCTTGAGAATAAATTTGCTAGCCTTTTTACTAGCCCTTAATCATGTGTTTTTACCAGTTATTTACATTTACGTTTGGCAGATTGTTGATGCCGAAAACCGCTTGAGGACATCATTAGTGTTGTAGCGACAGGCATCATACGCAATGCCAAACTTACACACTATTAACTGTGTAAATAGTAGCATCTTAGGATAACTATGCAAGCTGAGGATGTTAAGAAAAAACGCAAAAAGATAATAATTTTTTTGAGGTGAAAAGCTGAGATGATACGGCGCTTGCAGAACTTATTTCTATTTTGTATCTGCTGAATTTTCGAATAGTGCTGTTGACTGTTGATCCCGCTACTTGGATTAAGCAGCCTGCATAACTCTGCGCAGTTCTGTCTCAAGCACATTAAGGCTGTACGGTTTACGAATAAACCCGGAAGGGGCGTGGTTGGTGATGCGATCACTTAGCTCTTCTTCGTTGAAACCGCTTGAAATGATAACCTTTATATCTGGCCTGATGCGGTAGATTTCTTTCATGGCTGCGATCCCATCCATATTTGGCATGATCAGATCCATGAGGACAACAACAATTTCATCAGCATGTTCGCGGAACTTGGCAATGGCATCAACGCCGTCACAGGCGGTAATTACTGTGTAGCCGCAGTGTTTAACCATCGTTGTACAGACTTTTAGGACGGATTTTTCATCATCGACAACCAGAGCCATGCCGGAAAGCTCGTGTTGCCGGGAGATCTCTGTTTTGGCCGGGGAAGCAACTGGTGCTTGAATCGCGGCCGGCGGGGCCGATTCCGGGATCGGGAACAGCACTCTGAAGGTTGTGCCCGTACCGGGCTTGCTTTCCACAAACAAGGCACCACGGTGAGTCCTCATTATCCCGTTGACGGCAGACATTCCCAGGCCGCGTCCGGTAAATTTCGTGGTAAAGAAAGGGTCAAAAAGGCGCTTAAGGGTTTCCTCATTCATGCCGCAGCCATTATCGCTGATCTCTAAAAATGCATAACGCCCCGGTTCCGGTTTGTCATTCAGCAGGCTGGCAGCCAGGCATACGTGGTCGCAATTCTGCGTGCCGGTAGTGATCGTGATCGAACCTGGCTGTTCCTGAATCGACTCCACGGCATTGGTGATCAGGTTCATGACTATCTGTTGAATGTGAGCTTCATCTGCCAGAATGAACGGAAGTTCCGGCGAGAGGTGTAGATCAAATGAAATCACTCTGGAGGTGGCCGAATTTACAATTTCGACATTTTCCCTGATCAGGCTATTCAGGTAAATTTCCTTTTTAGTGATTACTCCCTTACCGACATAAGTCAACATCAGGTTGGTGAGCAGGGCTGCATGTTTAGCCGAGGTCATGGCGTTGCTAATATACTTCTGAGCCGTAGAGGCAGCATCAAGTTTCAGCGAGGCAAGCTCCATATTGCCGCACATGGACTGGAGCAGGTTGTTGAAATCGTGGGCAATCCCGCCTGCCATCACCCCGAGGCTTTCCAACTTCTGGGTTTGGAGTATCTGGCGTTCAAGATTCAGACGTTCTTCCTGAAGGCTGCTGTTTTCCTCGCCTCGTTGCTGTAATGTTCTCGCCAGGTTATTAACGGCGCGGGCCGCCTGTCCGGCTTCATCATCAGATTCAATGCTGATCCGAGAGTTGAAGTCGCCATCTTTCATGGTATCTATGCCATGCACAAGGACATTGAATGAACGGGTTACCTGCCGGAGTACCATGTAGCTAAGAAGAGAAACCGACAACCAGAAGACAAGGGCAATACCGGTTGAAACCACAACCAGAGTGCGGATCATGCGAGTCAGATCTCCCGTGCCCCGTTCAATACGCACGGTGCCGATGAGGGAACCGGGAATGTTGTGCTTCTCGCTGGAGATCATATCAGATGGGCTGTTGCCAAAGGGGATGCTACGCACCTCCGCTGATTCGTTGAGAATAGTAGTTGCTGTATCGGTAGACGGGTTTTGGATATCCGTCACTACTCTGCCGTCAGTGGTGGCAATAACCACCCTGCGGATTTCCGCCCTGTGGGCTGCTTCCTCGGCCAGCTGTTTCAGAACTTCGGTGTTCTCGGCGTACAGCGGGAGCCGGACTGAATCGGCCAGATACTGGGTGAGCAGGCGTATCTGGATGGTAGCATGCTCACGTTTCTCACGGATTTCGGTGATAATGTACAGGGTGCAGAAAATGATGGTGATGAGCGCGGTTAACAGGGTGAAGGCGCCAAAAAGTTTTAGCTGGAAATTGGACCGAAAGCGGGACAGGAGCGCATGTGGTGACATTGTCAGGCCCTTTAATGGGTAGGAAATTTATTCATCTTGACAAAGAGAGAACCAAACTTCTTCAGAACCGAATTGTTTGTCTTGTAGCCTGTGCCGTGCGGGTATCGCACAGCCATGGCGGAAGGATTGCTGCCATCGAGAATTGCTGCAGCCATGGTACCTCCCTGGCGTCCCAGTTCGACGGGATTTATTTCAACAACTGCCGCAGCTCCCAAGCCAAGATAGCTGCCGGCAAAAGAGATCACCGGAATGTGCTGTTCCTGGCCGAAACGGAAGTAGGCTTCGACCGTTTCCCGGGCAACTGCGGTGACATCGGGCAGCATCCAGAGTGCATCCACTTTTCCGGCCAGCGAGGATAACTGGGCCAAGGTATCACGTGGCGTCGATACTTCACGGGTAATCAGCTCGATACTCGCCTTTTCGGCCATTTGCCGGGCGTAACGCACGTACCAACCGCTTCTGGCTTGATTGTAGATAACTTCGACACGGTTGGTATCCATCGTCTGGAAGATGGTAATATAGCGTTCCGGCGGTACTCGTTGTTATCATGGATAAATCCCCAGTTTCGAGGTGGGCCAACGTTCGCTTCATCCAACCCTGGAGTGGCTGCCAGATGTGACATGCCGAGGGTTACAGTGCCGTTGCCCGGCAGGGTGTAGACAAGTTTGCCGTACAGGTTGTTCAGGTTGGTGGCTGTGTTGGGAGAGAAGCCGTCAGAGCGGAGGTTGCCTGCGGTCAGGTAATAGCCGAGGCGGTTTTTGGTGCCGCTCAGTTCAGCGCGGCTGTCGGCGGTGAATTTGGAACCGATAGAGCCGGAAACCATTCCCGAGACAGCTCGCTCCGGGTTCGGCGCTTTGGTGATGATGTTGATTACGCCACTAAGGGCCGGTCCCCATGTGGCAGATGCTGCTCCCTTGATAATCTCTATTCGTTCGATCTGTTGAACCGGAATCAAGCCGGGCCATGCTACATTCTGATCAAAATCGTTTTGGCGAATACCATCGATTAGTACCAACATCGTATTGCTTAAGGCTCCCTGGACATTGAAGAAAGTAAAGGTGCTCGGAGTGCGGAGGTAGTCGAGCTGAATGCCGGGAACGGTCTGCAGTACTTCGGCCAGTGTGTGCGCGTTGAGACGAACAATGTCGGTGGCGGTAATGACAGTGACGCTTTCGGCAGTTCTGGAAGTTGGTTGGGGAATATGAGAGGTGGAAGCGAGTATTTTTTCTGGCGTGTCGGTGAAGCCAAGGGTCTCAAGCGGATCGTTGTCGGCAAAAACAGGTAATGCACCGCAAAGCAGGAATGTCAGCAGCACAAAAAGCAGTTTTTGTGAGACAGTATGACTCAATTCAGATTCCTGTTCCTATCCCATTGCAATACTTACGTCTAGTACCACACAATAGATAACAAAAGCTGTAGTCGATTGTACACAAAAAAAGCTGCACGAATACCCTAGAAATACATCAGATGGCAGTAGACTACCCTCTATTGTTCCGTTTCTTTAACAAACTGAACACGGCCAGTATCAATGGTGTGGATTACCGCCGGCCCATGCTGGATGCTTCTCTGGAAACAATTGTGCGGCAGGATTTGAAACAAGGGCATCAGTAACCATTAAGAGAATCTACTCCATCTGCTCGTGGTCAGACTCTTCTGAAAAGTACTGGATGTTGTTGCGGCCGGATGTTTTGGCGCGGTACATGGCGGCATCGGCATTTTTCATGACGGTCTGGAGATCGTCGCCATCATTCGGAAAGAGAGCAATGCCGATGCTCGGAGTCGTGTGCAGGGTATGCTCGCCGGAGATAAAGGGAGCGCCAATCACCCGCAGAACCTTCTCTGCCACGTGAGTTGCACTGTTTGGGCCGGATATTTCCGGAAGCACAATCACGAACTCATCGCCACCCAATCTGGCCACGGTGTCGCTCTCTCGTACCTGGCCTTGAAGCCGCCCGGCAACCTGAATTAGCAGGTCATCACCAACATCATGTCCAAGAGTGTCGTTAATCTCCTTGAAACGATCAAGATCGATGAAGATGACCGCCACAGCGCTGTTGTTACGCCGTCCATGGCTGATGGCGTTTTCCAGCCGGTCAAGTACGGTGAAGCGGTTGGGCAGCCCGGTCAGTGGATCGTGGTGTGCCAGATGGATTATCTTGTCTTCGGCCAGTTTTTGTTCCGTAATATCGGTGAAACTCCCTACATAATTAGAAATTTCTCCTCCCGCCTTTTTTACGGCAAAAATCATCAGCAGCTTGGGGTATACGCTGCCATCTTTACGCCGGTCCCAGATTTCTCCGTGCCAGTGCCCCTGAACGAGAATGGTCTGCCACATAGCGGCATAGAATGCAGCGTCCTCGCGTCCGGATTTAAGTATTCTCGGGTTCTGCCCCATTGCCTCATGGCGGCTGTAGCCGGTCAGGCGGCAGAAGGATTCATTGACGGCGATAATGGTGCCGTTCGGGTCGGTGATGACCATTCCCTCGTTGCTGTAATAGAAAACCTTGGAAAGTAATTGCAAGCGATCCTGGGCTCGTTTGCGGGCCGTTATGTCGGTTTCCACAGAGATGTAGCGAACCAGATTACCCTGCTCGTTTACAACTGGTTGAGCCTTGATTTCGGCCCAGTAGCCGTTTCCCGCTTTATCGTAGTTGCGTATCTGCACGGTATATGGCCGGCATTCGGCAATCTTTCGCTCGATGTAGGCTGCAATGCGGGGGTCACTCTCTTCTCCCTGCAGAATGGTAGCCGGTTTGCGACCGATTATTTCCTGCAATGTATAGCCGGTTTGCCGGGTAAATCCTTCATTCACCCATTCAATCATTCCTTCACTATCGGTAATGGTGACCATCTCGCTGGTTTCACGGGCAACGAGGGCTAGTTTGCTCAATTCCTGGTCACGCTCCATCAACAGTGTTGTCATCTCTTCCAAGGCGGTTGCAGTCGCTGATATTTCATCCCGTTGTGCATGACAGATGGCGGTCGATGTAGTGTCTGCTGCAACCGGGTGGCTGATAGTGCCGATGTGCCGATGTGCTATCGAACCGAGAGCCGTGACGCGCCTGCTGAGAGTTATCACCCAGGAGCCGATTCCGCCCCAGAGCAGACCGAACATCATCAGCAGGCAGAGTCCGACAGCAGCGGTCAAGTCGGTGATGGAGAAAATCTCGGGGTATTGACGATATACCAGCAGGTCGGGAGCGTCTGCTTCAGTGCCGAGGTGGATTGACCCCGTGACAAAGTTGCCGGATCCGGCTACGGGCATCCCCCTCTTGATGCCACTGGCACCGATTGAGCTGGCAACAATAACGGAACCGCTGCGGAGAAAAAGTTGTGTGCGTGGGGCAGTGCTTCTGTGCAGCACGTTGTTGGTAAACGGATGGAACGTTATCAGATAACCGGTACCATCGCTGCCCAGAAGGATCGGCTGGCGAAAGACCCGGTAAAGTGTCGTGGTCTTTTTCTCCAGATACCAGGCCGGAGTGGACCCGTCGGGAGAAAAAAATTGAAAGTGCCGGGCTCCCGCGCCAAAGCTGAAGAGGCATTTTCCTGTCTTGTCGGTAATTACGATGTGGGAGAAATACTGATCATTGGCGAGTATGGCCAGCAAGCTGGAGAGACGTTCCCATCTTTGTGTCGGATTATTCAGGAGGTTGGTGCTATCAATCACTGCTTTTAAACTGCTGGAGTCCTGTCCCCAGTGCAGCACGCGGTCACTGAACCT
>JAQUCQ010000152.1 GCA_028686145.1 Desulfuromonadaceae bacterium
TGATCGGAAAAAAAACCCGGCTGGTCGGCCCGAACTGCCCCGGCGTTATCACCCCCGGTCAGTGCAAGATCGGCATCATGCCCGGCTACATTCATAAACCGGGCAAGGTCGGTGTTGTATCACGCTCCGGCACTCTTACCTACGAAGCGGTCTGGCAGCTTACCTGCATGGGACTTGGTCAATCCACCTGCGTCGGCATCGGAGGCGACCCGGTCAACGGCACGAACCATCTTGATGTATTACGCCTTTTTGAGGAAGACCCAGACACTGAGGCGATAATAATGATCGGTGAGATCGGTGGAACCTCGGAAGAAGAAGCAGCCCGTTTTGTAAAAGAGAATATGACCAAACCGGTAGCGGCATACATTGCGGGTGTCACCGCACCTCCCGGTAAACGCATGGGTCACGCTGGTGCTATCATCTCCGGCGGCAAAGGAACGGCAACGGAAAAAGTGGCGGTCCTGAAAGAGTGCGGCATCAGCGTCGCCGCCAGCCCTGCCGAGATGGCACAGGCGCTGATGAAGGTGTATAAACCATAGCGCTATTGTAGTGGAGTATTCCTAAAATAAATTACTTAGCCCTATAAGATAAAAAGCAGGCACCTGCAAAATACTTTGCTAGTGCCTGCTTTAAATTGTTGAATATTTTCAACATGCTTGAGCCGACGATACACCTTCCGTTACTCTCTGAATCACATCTCGTAACTGAATAAAATTATACGGCTTATTTATTAAACTAGCTATCTCCCCTCCTGGAAGGTGTGATATTATATCGACTTCACCAAAACCGCTGGAGATAATCACCGGCAGTTCAGGCTTGAGTTTTTTTAGCTCACTGATCAGCGCATAACCATCCATAATCGGCATGCCTATGTCCGTTACAACCAGTGTGATGTTATTTTTATTCTGCTGATAAAGCTCCAAACCTTCTTTGCCGTTGTATGCCTTAATTACCGTAAAACCCAGGTCCTTAAGCATTATTTCAGCAACACATATGACCTGTTCCTCGTCCTCTACCAGCAAAATAGTACCGCTTCCCTTCCAAGAAGTCGGCGGTCTCGTCTCCTGTTGAGGTTGTCCCGCTGCTAAGCCAGTTGTCTGAATTGGTAAGTAAACTTTGAAAGTTGTACCTTCGGCCAGTTGGCTGAATAATTGTAACGCCCCGTTATGAGATTTGATAATACCGAGTACAGCTGACATCCCCAACCCACGTCCAGTGAACTTGGTAGTATAGAACGGTTCAAAGATTCTCTGGCGGGTTTCGCCATTCATGCCACACCCGTTATCTGTTATTTCCAGACAGATATAATAGCCGGCAGGTATGATGGCGCCAAGATGGTCTTTTTCCTGTTGATCTACCCTGACTGTCCTTTTGGAGAGGGACACCCTGACCTCACCCTGTAATTCACCAACTGCTTCTGCTGCGTTGATAATCAAATTCATTACAACTTGTCGTATCTGACTGGCATCGGCTTTGATGGGCGAAATATCTGGTGCAAAATCACAGCTGATCTTTACGTTCTGCCCAATAGTGGATTTAGACATGTTGACCATTTCAGACACCAGATCTTCAAGGTGTATCAGCGATTTTGTGATATTGGCCTTCCCGGCATACGCCAACATCTGCTGGCAAAGTGCGGCGGCACGTTCAGCGGCAGCTTCTATCTGAGGAATGTTATCTACGGCTGTTATTGGTCTGAGTTTTGCCAGAGAACAGTGGCCAATGATAACAGCTAACAGGTTATTAAAATCATGGGCGATGCCTCCGGCCAATACACCGAGACTTTCCATTTTCTGGGCTTGCTGAAATTGCTGTTCCAGAACCACTCTTTCTTCTTTAAGCCTCTTTTGCTCGGTGATATCACGGGTTATTCCCAAAAGTGCAACAATTTCTCCTCGCTCATCACGAAACGAAACTGCATGGGTTTCAAGCCAGACATGCCGTCCTTTGAGTCCGATTGTTTCAAATTCAAGTATTCCAGAGACTCCCTGAAAGACTTGTTTCGTAAGTGCGATGAAGTCATCCCTGTATGTGTCGGTGATCAATGGGAAGACACACTGTCCCTTTACCTCCTCAAAGGAGTCGGCATCTATCATCTCCAGTCCTGCAGGGTTCATCATAAGCAGGTTACCGTCGATGTCGAGCATTTTGATGCACTCCGGTTCCGAGTCGATGATTGTTTTCAAGAACCGTTCACTGTTTGCTAAAGCTTGTTCTCTAAGGAGAAGTTCTGCCTCTATCTGTTTACGTTCAGTGATATCCTGTATCGTTCCCATTAAAGACAGCGTATTGCCATTTTTATCGAACTCGGCTGATCCTAGGCCATTTACCCATCTTGTTTCGCCATCATTTTTTCGAATTATTCGGTATTCCATTGAAAAAGAATTATGATTAGATATGACCTCTTCCATCAGATATCTATCCATCATGTACCTGTCATCAGGATGCACAATATCAAGCCATCCTTGTATGCTACGGACGTAATCTTCATCAATACCGAAAATAGCATCCAGTACTTCAGATGATTTCCACCTGCCTGCAATGAAATCGGCATGATATGAGCCTATAGAGGCTGAACGCTGTGACTCTTTGAAGAAATATTCACTCCATTTAAGGGCTTCTTCAGCCACTCTGCGCTCGGTGATGTCTCGTGAAATAGCCAGCAAATTTTCAATTGTATTGTCGGCACCTATCATAGGACTAACGACAACTTCCCACCATTTAGGTGTACCCTTTAACGTTTCACAATACCCATAAAAGGTACTTACTTCTCCACTTGCTGCTTTTGCAACAGCCCTCTGAGCGCTCTCTTTATCATCTTTCCAAAATTCCATACAGGACAAGCCAAGAAATGGATTAACGCCATCAATTTCAAGCGCTTTCTGCCCACCTTCACTCATTGACAACAGCCGCCCTTCAAGATCTAAAACCTTGATACAGTCGTTACTGCTAGCTATTACACGTCGAATAAGTTCCTCATTCCTCTTTAGTGCCGCCTCGGTCTCACATTGTCTTCTATATTGTAATCCCTGTTCCGCCAGCATTTGCGTTAGACTATGGATAAATGCCAGATTATTAAGTAGCTCCTCTTCAGTAAAAAACGGAACTGTCCGCATTGCTGCCAGATACTTACTCTCATCAAATCCATACTGGTGAGCCTGTTTGATGAAATACTCTTTGTCCGGAGATTCATTAAATAATTGACCGGTAAATACGTTGCCGAGATGTTCACCCTCTACTATTATCGGCATTATCGCATCCACGAGCCCCATTGGGCAGCGGTAGATGACATGAGGCATTTTCTTGTCAAGTTCGGCTCCAATACTTTTATCGCTCTCAAGACACTTTTTTCTCGATTCAGCGTTGACACGGTGGAATTTTACGCAGATATCCTGCCAAGCAGTGGCAATAAGAATATTTCCCTCTCTGTCAAGAATGGCAGTGGGCATATTGTTGATTTTGCCCATACTATCCAGCAACTCACTCAGTCTGGGAATATCTAGAATATCTTTAAGCGTGTGGCCCATAGGGTCTCCTCACAAATAGCGAATGCTTTTATAGGATAATCGATACTGCAAAGAATGTGTGAATACTTATTACAGCATTTATACATTTTATCAACCATTTGAAAACATTATGAACGTTACAAGAAATCGCAGTCATGCGATATGGATGATTTTCTCAAGAAAAGGATTTGATATTATTTGACTCTATCGCTTCGGGCAATCCTTTGAGACCGTCCAACATGCGATTGAGATCGTCTTTCACTCCACAATTTATCAAAAAGTTACGGAGAAAAAAATAGGACTCAAACAATTAAGCAAAAACAAAGGCGACCTTGCGGCCGCCTTTAGAAGCACCTAACTGTATGAAAATATTAAACAACCTCTCCAAGTAGCTATTATGCTAACTATTTTGCTAATGTGGAGGGGTAAAAATGGATTGTGTAACCAAGCGCGGCAAAATATACTGTGCAATTATATCGGTTCCTGTTGACCTACAACAGTCGGTTGGGAGAAAGCAGATCTGGCGGTCTCTAAAGACCAAAAACTATTCGGTAGCAAGATCACAAGCACGGAAACTGCTGCTGGCAGCCGATCAACTTTTTGTACAGTTAAGGAGTAAGATGGATAGCAGGCTGACAGACGCAATTGCCGCTGATTTTGGGCTCGATCTTTTGCAATTACATGACGAAATTCGCCTCGGAACAGTAGTTGCCCCTCCTCATTGCGACCAAGACAAAGCCTCTGATTTTGCGGAAATCAAAAAGATCTACGCAGAAGCATCGAAAACCGCAGCCGGTCGCTCCGTGCTTGAAGCAAATGCCAAATTGATGGCTGATCAGATTCAAGAACATATTTTTGCTGGCAAAGCTGACGACTTGTCATTTGTCACTGGTGCCTACGAAATATTCATGGAAAAGCAAGGCATGCCCCTTCCACCCTTTAACTCCAGCGACGAAAAAGAGCTGATGGCTGCCTTGGCTCAAACCGCAAAACTCGCCTACAAAATTGAACAGGAACGGGTGCAAGGAATCCGTGAAGAATCAGATCTGCAGCACCGCTTGATTTCAAAGTGGAAAGCCGATCTTCCACCCAAAAAAGATATCGGCATACCTGTTTCCGAGTTACTGAATCAATATCTTGTTATCTGGACAAAGGAATACCGTAAAAAGCCCAACGCGAACGAATACCGCATCAAGCGAAAATCAAGAGAAATTGACATTATCAAAGAATCAATTCTTGAATTTTTCGGGAAAGATATTGGCGTAAAAGAAATAGATGATGACAAGGCTTGCGAATGGCGAGACTTTCATTTGGCCGACAATCAGCTGAGCAACTCCAGCATGAACAAATACCTGGATCATGTGGCGGGCGCATTCAGGTGGGGTGCTGACAAAAAGCGAAAATACGTGGAGTTCAACCCTTTTGATAAGACTCAGCTTCCCGAAGGAGTCAAACGTGAAAAAACCCGTGAATTTTCACCCGATGAATTGCAGCAATACATCACCATGCTGGCTGACACATACCTGCCAAGATCTTCTGAAAACACGTGGATTCCTTTGATCATTCTCTACAACGGCATGCGTAACAATGAAATCGCCCAATTATACGTCGATGACATCCAGGAACGGGATGGAATTCCGTATTTCAGGATTTGTGTTGATGATGCAAGGAATCAGCGCATCAAAGTAGGAGCGTCAAAAAGAGACTTGCCTGTCCATTCGAAACTGATTGAACTTGGCTTCATGGAATACGTGCAAAAAATGAAAGCTTCGGGACAGGAACAGTTGTTTCCGAATTGCATCTATAGCGAACGAACAGGTCGCTACTATGATGACAACCTGAGTTCTCGTCTAAACGTCCTTGTCGATTGCGTATCACCCGATAAAAAGTTGCGGGTGTACTCACTGCGAGCAAACTTCAAAACAGCAATAGAGAACAAATTTGCCGATGCCGCCATTGATGCAATGGAAGGGAAAGCAAGCAGCCTGGACATTGCCGGACTGGAAAAATTCGTCGATCGAGCTTTTAATGACGTCATGGGCCATTCAGCCAAAGGGGGAACTGGAGACACAACATATCGCAAGGTTCAACTCCGCCTCATGCAACGAATTGTTGAACAGGCCGAATACCCCATCGATATCTCCAAACTGAAGAGCGTTCTTCACTCACTGGTCTGATACGATAGAGAATGTAATCATATCGTATCAGACCGTATCATATCGTATCGTATCGCCGTTATGATACGATATTCGTTTCGTATCAAAACAGCTGAGACACAAAAAAAGGCCCATTGGGGGGATGTCCCCCCAATGGGCCTTTCATGCAAAAATCTCCGGGAATCTATCGTGCAACCTCTCTGGTCCAACGGCACGACGCGCTTCCGGCGACTCGATATGGATGTGTGACGACCGCTTAAGCCGCAAGGTTTCCCTACCCCTTGGCTGATCTTATTTGGGGATATAACAGAAAGGTGACCTATCTTCGCCATGACCAAGCCAAGCCATTATTTCACCCGTGCTGTATCCTGCTGTGTGCATTTCCTGAGCAGTGGCGTGGCGTGCTGCATGCATGTGCGAAGCAGTACTCTTGCTCCCGCCCAATTCTCGCCATAGTGTCCGTTGGGCATTGTAGGCCTTCTCCAAATTCAGCTCCGGAGGAATGATGCGTCCTGTGACACTGCCGAGTGCCTGCGACACCTGGGCAACCAACTGCACCGCCCGCAATTGTTTATCATTACTGATGCGCAGGTCTCTCACCCGACCGCCTTTCGCCCCCTCGATACGCAGCGCTACGCCATGTGCCGTTTCTACCAGTTTGCTCGACATCAGAGACTCCTTAGCCCGCAATCCAAAGGCATCACGCAGCTCCGCTGCGGCGTGGCACATCATAGCCACGCGGTCTCCTGAGTTTGCGCGTTCGACAAGTGCCTGGCGGATGCGGTTAATTTCAACCTGGTTGGCAATAACCGGTTTTTGCCGGCTGCCACGGGCAACGCCATAGTTTTTGTTATCCCTGTCGACGATGTTGGCTTTCCCAATCACCTTGGCCAGATCCCTCACCGCTGTCATCCGGTTGCATATGGTGCCGTTATTAAGCTGTTTCTCTTTCATGTCCTGTACATATGCCTGCACATGATTCGGCTTCAGATTCCTGATGTCCTCCAGGGCAAACCGTTTACTCACAAAGTTTGCAAAACCCTTGATGTGCTGCAGATGTCCATTTCTGGTGCTTTTGCCGAAGTCCCAATTTTTCCCGATCCGTTCCAATGCCTGTACTGATAATGGTTTCATATTTTTCCCCTTTCTTTTGTGGGCGTTTGCGATCGCCCTAAATTAGTTGAGTGTAGGCACCTCGCCATTGTAAAAACGGCGCACCTTACTGTCTGACATGCACGTAGCATGTCACAGGTCGGTACTATGCTGGCTGCGGCTTGGACGTACCAAGAAGCGTCGCGTTGGCGACAAGCGTAGCGGTAAGAGCGGAAATGACTGATCGTAATCCGCGCAAATGGGGAAACTTTTGAATCCGGAGGAATGGTTCAGAGTGATTCTGGGATGGTTTTGCAAATTGCATCACGGGTCGGACATTTGCAGAATCGGCGCTATATCGCGCCGATTCTGGATTGACAGGCGCGTCACTTGCAGTGAAATCTCGCGACGCTCAATTTTCGCAAGTGACGCGCCAAACACAAAAAACATCATGTGGCCCTGTTGGTCACTATATGACCAACAACAGCCACCTATAGCTAGCGGTGTATTACCGCAGAAAGTGGTGCTCCTGATGGAGCCGGGGACAGCTCTGCCACCTCATCAAATACTCCACCGGTCGCTGGCCGATGGTCTTTTACTGGTGCGGTAGTGCTGTCGGAAAGAATAATGGGGTGCGAAGTTGATGGCGGCACCTGGCCCGCGTTGTATGCCAGTAAAAATAATCAGCGGGCTTCTGCATAACGTCAGCAAACTGAGACACGTGCAGTCAGATCATCGATGTGCTCTCTCCCGATGATGCTGAAGTACATAGTGGCAGTTGCAGGCGTGGGTGCAGTAGTCCCGGTTGTGTGGAGGAGGTGCGGACGCACCTCGAGTGGTGGTGTTGCAGGGATAAGATTCCTAAACGCGCACTGCGAATGGAAACGACTCTCCGAAGAGATGACTCATGCAAGATGGCGATAAACGCGGGTGTTGTGCATGAGTGAAAGTTATTTATACTTGTCGGCGGCAGTAAACATTTCTTTAGGATTATTTCCACT
>JAQUCQ010000153.1 GCA_028686145.1 Desulfuromonadaceae bacterium
CATCAGCCCCTTTTCGCGGAAGCGTTCCTGATAAGCCCATTGCCACGAATATTCGAATTTTGCAGTATCAAGTGGCTCATAGTTGGCAGTGTCAAGGTAGTCGACGCCGGTTTCGAGGCAAGCATCCATGATGTGCAGATCCTGATAGGGAAGCGCGACATTTATCACCAGCTTCGGTTGCTCCTGCCTGATCAGGGCAGCCAGTTCCGGCACGTTGTCGGCATCGACCTGGGCGGTCTTGATGTTGCCTCCCAACTGGGCAGCGATAACATCGCATTTGGATTTAGTGCGCGAAGCCAGCGTGATCTCGCTGAAAATGTCGCGCCGTTGAGCGCATTTATGGGTAACGACCTGGCCGACACCGCCGGCACCGATTATTAGAACTTTGCTCATAGTATTATTCCCCCAGATAGGTATATCCAAGCAGCGTTCTGTCCAGCAACTCGACAAAGTGACTGCTCTCTTCGATGGAGATCTTCTTTGAGGCTACGTTTTTCTCCAGGTTGTCCCGGACGCGCTTCAAAATTTCCGGCCCTTTATACTGTACGTATTTCAGCGTTTCCCAGGTGGCGTCGCCATTAATGACGGTGTCGATCATATAACCGGTCTTTTTGTTGAAGGTGATATGTACCGCGTTGGTATCGCCGAACAAATTATGCAGGTCGCCCAGAATCTCCTGATATGCACCGATCAGAAAAAAACCGATAAAATAGTTTTCGTCTTTACGTATCTTATGCAACGGAAGAAATTTAGAACGCCCGTTTTCGCCAACAAAGCTGGTGATCTCGCCATCCGAGTCACAGGTGATATCGGCTACCGAGGCCATGACATCCGGTTTCTGATTGAGACGCTGCAACGGTACGATCGGGAATAGCTGGTCAATAGCCCACGAGTCGGGAATCGACTGGAATAGCGAAAAATTGGCAAAGTAGGTCTGCCGCATGGAGAGCTGGAAACTTTGCAGCTCCTCCGGGATTGGTTTGATCTTCTCGACAATACTGTTGATTTTTTTGATGATTTTTGAGTAGAGCCATTCTGCAATTGCTCGATCATTAAGTGTCAGATAACCCAGGTTGAAGAGGCTCACCGCTTCGTTGATCAATTGCAGTGTGTCGTGATAGTCCTCTCTCAGGGAGTAGCGATCAAGGCTTTTATAGATGTCCATCAGTTTTTTGACGGTCGGGGCAACTTTTTCAGACTGAGCCAGAATTTCTTCAAAATCAGGCATCAGGTGTTGGGTGTTGGTGTTGAGGACATTGGTGACCAGTACCGAGTAATGAGCAACGGTAGCCCGTCCCGATTCGGAAATGATGTTGGGGCATTCAACTCCCGCCTCATCACAGATGTTTTTGATCTGGTAGATAACGTCGTTGGCATATTCTTCAATAGTGTAGTTGACGCTGGAAAAATAGCTCGATTTGGAACCGTCGTAATCGACCCCCAAGCCTCCACCGATATCAATGTATTCAATTCCGACGCCCAGCTTGCGCATCTCGGCGTAGACGCGGGCAACTTCGATCAGTGCGGTCTTGATCTTGTCGATCTTTGTGACCTGGCTGCCGATGTGTGAATGCAGTAATTTGACTGATCCAAGCATGTCCTGATCTTCCAACATCCGGATAGCCGCGATTATTTCCGACATGCGCAGGCCGAATTTGGCGTCTTCTCCGCCGGAGGTGGCCCATTTGCCGGTTCCTTTGGAAGAAAGTTTGACCCGGATCCCCAACTTGGGGGTTATGCCGGTTTTTTTGGATATTTCGATTATTTTTTCCAGTTCAAACAGCTTCTCGACGACCAGCGTAATGTCGAAACCGACTTTGGAGGCATAGAGCACTGTCTCGATATACTCTGCATCCTTGTAGCCATTGCAGATGATCGGCAGATTGTTGCCGCTGGAAATGGAGATCCCCGCTACCAACTCAGGCTTTGAGCCGACTTCGAGGCCGATGTTGTAGCGTTTTCCATAGCCGGCGATAGCTTCTACCACTTGGCGCTGCTGGTTAACTTTGATCGGGTAGAAGGTCTGGTATTTGGCTGGGTAATCATTTTCCTGAATGGCGTTTTTAAAGACCCGGTTGATTGATGCGATTCGCCCCTGCAATACGTCCATAAAACGGAGGAGAATGGGAGGATTGATTTTACGCTTGATCAGATCGTTTACAAGGTCGCGTAAGTCGATGGACTGCTTCGAATTTGATGAAGGGTGGACGCAAATATTCCCCTTTTTATTGATAGAGAAGAGATCAGCACCCCAGTTGTCAATATTGTAAATCTTGGTAGATTCACTGATGGACCATTTTTCCATGACCTGTTCCCCATATTCCGGTTAGTCGCAATCGAATAAACTATTCTATTTATTGCATAGTATGATCAAAGTCAAATTCTAATTTGATGCTGGATCAGAAACTGCGAAACCCACGCAAAAATACACTATCAAGTAGAATGACTGCCTTGACATTGCCTGAGGTAATGATTACTTTTGGACTAATTAAGCCACTTTGGTTGTATTACCCTCACTCGGATGTACAGGGATAGAGCGTTAACCACAGTATCTTCCGCTTGCAGTACGGAGGATATTAATTTTACGTACTCATCTTCAGGTGAATTTATGCCACGTTATTCAGGCAGGAAACCGTTTACGCAGGAAATATTTGACCGGCAAGTCGGCGAGCTGCGAAGCCTATTACATGCCCTTGAGATGCGGGATTTGTTTGAGGACAATGAAACCCGCCCGAAGATGGATATGTATGAAACGGGGCAGGACGTCATTATCGAGTTTGACTTGCCCGGATTTACTCTGAACGAAATTTCTCTGAAGATCAGTGGGTTGACGCTGACCCTTGAAGCATGCAAGCCCCGGGAACAGAACGAAGGCAAATTTATATGTGTGGAACGGAGCTATGGACGCTTTCATCATGCGGTGCATATACCTGGTAACGTCAACCCCGGTGCGATCAAGGCCGAATACCGCCGGGGGGTATTGCGGGTAATTTGTCCAAAAATATGTGAGTGGTCCGTGCCGATAAAGGAGATTTAGATTGATAGAGATAGAGAACGATACCGAGCAAAGCTCGGAAGAACTGAAAATTCCAGAAGTGCTACCGCTGTTACCGATCCGGGACGTTGTGGTCTACCCGTTTATGATCATACCGCTTTTTGTCGGTCGGGAAATGTCGGTAAAAGCTGTTGATAGTGCTTTGGCGGGTGACAGGATGATCCTGCTGGCGACTCAGCACGATGTTGGTGACGAGGATCCTCCTGCCGATAAAATATATGAGGTCGGCACGGTTGCCATGATCATGCGGATGCTGAAATTACCGGATGGCCGTGTGAAGATCCTTGTTCAAGGTCTGGCTAAGGCACGCATTACCGAATATGTTACTGATAAGCCATTCTATACAGTTCGAGTTGAGCGGCAGCATGACACGACGGTTGTAGATGTCACACTGGAAACAGAGGCGTTGATTCGCACCGTGCGCGAACAGTTGACCAAGGTTATCGAACTTGGCAAGCAGGTCTCGCCTGAAGTGATGGTCATTCTCGAGAATATTCAGGATCCGGGCAGCATGGCTGATCTGGTTTCCAGTAATCTCGGCCTGAAAGTTGCCGACGCCCAGACGCTTCTGGAAATAAACGATCCAATCGTTCGTTTGACTAAGGTTAATGAGTTTCTGAACCGCGAAGTTGAGCTGTTGAGCGTACAGGCCAAAATTCAGAATGCAGCTCGCGAAGAGATGGGTAAAAACCACAAGGAATACTATCTGCGCGAGCAGATGAAAGCTATCCAGAGCGAACTGGGCGACAACGAAGGCAAAGAAGAACTGGCTGAAATAAGAAAGGCGATTGAAGCGGCAAAAATGCCCGAGCAGGTGCAGAAAGAGGCGCTCAAACAGTTGAGCCGCCTGGAAAATATGCATCCGGACGGTGGCGAAGCCAGTATTGTCAGAACCTATCTCGACTGGATGGTGGAGCTTCCCTGGAGTAAGTCCACCCGCGACAGTCTGGATATTGCCCGGGCGAAGACGATTCTGGATAATGACCACTTTTATCTGGACAAGATCAAGGAACGTATTCTGGAATTTTTGGCCGTACGTAAACTGAAGAAAAAAATGAAAGGACCGATTCTCTGCTTTGTTGGTCCTCCCGGTGTGGGAAAAACCTCGTTGGGCAAGTCCATAGCACGCGCCATGAACCGCAAATTCGTCCGTATTTCACTGGGAGGGGTTCGTGATGAAGCCGAGATTCGTGGCCATCGCCGTACCTATATCGGCGCTCTGCCGGGGCGCATTTTGCAGGGTTTGAAACAGGCTGGTGCCAATAATCCGGTTTTCATGCTGGACGAGCTGGACAAGCTGGGCTACGACTATAAGGGAGACCCTTCATCAGCGTTGCTTGAGGTGCTTGATCCGGAGCAGAATCACTCATTCTCCGATCATTACATCAACCAGCCGTTTGATCTCTCAAACGTGATGTTTGTGGCGACCGCCAACCAGTTGGATCCGATTCCGTCGGCCCTGCGTGACCGAATGGAGGTTATCAATCTCGCCGGTTACACCGAGGAAGAAAAGCTGGAGATTGCCAAGCGCTATCTAGTTCCACGCCAGATCAAGGACAATGGGCTTAAACCGAAACACATCAGTTTTGACGATGGATCGATAAAAGAGATAATCTCCAAATATACTCGTGAAGCCGGTTTGCGAAATCTGGAGCGAGAAATCGGCAAAATCTGCCGAAAGGTGGCCCGAAAAGTGGCAGAAGGGAACCCACGCACCGTTAAGGTGACCGCCAAGAGTATTCATACTTATCTGGGGGCGCCGAAATATTTACGAGAGGAAGATCTGGACAAGAACGAGATAGGGGTTGTTAATGGTCTGGCTTGGACTCCGGTTGGAGGAGAAATTCTTCATATCGAAGCCAGTCTGATGGCGGGTAAAACGGCTTTAACTCTGACCGGCCAGTTAGGCGACGTCATGAAAGAGTCCGTGCAGGCGGCACATTCCTATATCCGTGCTCATGCTGGAAAGTTGTATCTCAAACCGGAAATTTTTCAGGACAATGAAATACATGTCCATGTCCCGGCCGGTGCCATACCCAAGGATGGCCCTTCGGCCGGAGTTGCCATGACGGTGGCTTTGGTATCAATACTGTGTCAGATCCCGGTTAAAAAAGATGTTGCTATGACCGGTGAGGTGACGCTGCGCGGTAAAGTGCTTCCGATTGGTGGCCTAAAGGAAAAAATTCTGGCAGCGGTCCGCTCCCGTATGAGATTGGTAATCATTCCTGAGCAGAACAAAAAGGATCTGGAAGATATACCGCCGGAAATCCTGAAAAAGGTCAAAATTGTTGCTGTTTCAGAAGTTGATGATGCCCTTAAACTTGCTTTGGAAAAGTATCCGCCTTCTGCCCCTGCTGCCGAAAAACAGCAGAAAAAAATCACTTCGGCAGGTGCTGCTTCCAAGCGCAAGGTGCGTACATGATCATGGATTCTAATCGGGATGTGAAATAAAATATTTCCGTTTTAGAGTGTTAGCTGAATCGAGGTGATTCATGTCTGAAGAAATCATCTATTCTGCCTCCTGGTTGATTAATCCCAATGCCCCGCCTGTCGCTGGCGGGGCATTGCTTGTTCGTAACGGCATAATCGTGGCTACAGGGCCTCTGAGCATGCTTCGCCGTTCACACTCGGTGCCGGTGTTTGATTTCCCTGGCTGTGCTCTACTCCCCGGGTTTATAAACGCCCATACCCACCTTGAATTAACTCACTTTCCTTCCTGGAAGCTCCGTTCTCCTGTAAATTACAGTCCGCGCCGTTTCACTGACTGGATCATCCAGTTGATCAAAATTTCTCGTGGTTTGACTGCCGCAGAGTATCCTCCATCAATTTGTGAGGGGGTCCGGATGTGTCTGGAATCCGGCACAACGGCAATTGGCGATGTCGTCACCAATCCGGCCATGGCGGAGAACTACCGTCATTCTCCACTTGCGGGCAGGCTCTATTTTGAACTGCTGGGGCAAGATCCCGGTTTTTTTAAGAGCAAACTTGCTGCGGCACTATCTGCAGCACAGCACAGTGGCACAAACTCCATTTTTAACGGCCTCTCTCCGCACTCTCCCTACACGATAGGGCAGGAATATCTACCGGTAATACGGGACGTCTCTGTGTCTAACGCCTTGCCGCTAAGCATTCATCTTTCAGAATCCCGCTCTGAGGCGCATTTTCTTTTTAACGAGACCGGTGATCTGGCTTCCGAGTTCTACCCTTTTGTCGGATGGGAACGTTTTTTAGGGCATCCGGCTCGATGTTCATCCACTGAACTACTTGATCGCTGTGGTCTGCTGACACCGACAACTTTGGCGGTACATTGTGTTCACGTTTCTGTCGCCGATGCGCACATCATCAAGTCGCGCGGCGTTCATGTTGCCCTCTGTCCTCGCAGTAACGAGCTTCTGGATGTCGGACGTGCACCGGTTGCTCTTTTCAAAAAATTTGATATTCCCCTTGCTCTTGGAACGGATTCCCTTGCCAGCAACAACTCCCTCTCTCTATGGGATGAGCTGCATTTTGCATTGGAGATATTTCCGGATGACTTGACCGAGCAGGATGTCCTTTGTATGGTTACAACCGGTGCGGCTGCTGCTCTCGGTATTTCTGCCGTCTGTGGTTCGCTGGAGCCTGGTAAACGGGCAGATTTTCAATTAATTGGACAGTATGGCGGTGATGATGGAAATGTGCTGCAGCGGGTTATGCGGGAGGGGATCTTGCAAGAAGTTTTTGTCGCCGGAAAACAATATGCCCCGCAGCGTAGGCAACAGCCTGACTAACGGGGTATATTGTCGCCGAACTATGTTAGGACTGCTGTCGTCTATTTGTTTTTCAATCGTTTCTCTTCCAGAATCATGTCAATTGCCAGCAGAAAAACTCCGACACAGATCATCGAATCTGCAACGTTGAACGCCGGCCAGTGGTGCTGATCCCAGTGTACGTCGAGGAAATCGATCACTTCCCCCAGGCGGATCCGATCAATCAGGTTGCCGACCGCGCCGGAAAAAATCATCGCCAGTGATATGTGTGCCAAACGCTGGTCGTCGCGCAGTTTGCGAAAGGCGACCAGAATTACAAGCGCCGCAATCGTTGATATGGTGATAAAAAACGGCAGTCGCCAGGAGGCATTGGAGAGAAAGCTGAAAGCGGCTCCTTTGTTCCTGACGTAGGTGATATTGAAATAATGTTCAATGATCGGAATCGAGTCGAATTGCTGCATGGTGCGATCAATGACTGTCTTGGTAATCTGGTCAATTAGTATGCCCACAATGGAAATGGCTGCGAACAGGGTATATCGAGGTTTCATGGATTGTGTCCGTGCCTCCCGTGAATACAGCATATGACTGTATTCACGGGGGTGTGATAGTTACTCAGTTGAAAACTGTGGTTGTTTACGAGACGGCAACGGTACATTTGGGGCAGATTGCGGGGTGTCCGGCATCGGTGCCCAGTTCTTCGCTGTAATACCAACAGCGCTCACATTTCTCGCCAGGTGCTGCTGTAACCTGGATTTTCAGGCCGTCAAGATTTTCCGATGTCCAGTATTCACCTTCAAGGTTATGTGCCAGTGCTGCCTTGGACACGATAAAAATACTGTTCAGTTCGCCTGCATACTCCTGAAGGAATGCGAACAACTCTGGAGGTGCGGAGATCGTTACCGCAGCGTCAAGAGAATGTCCAATGGTTTTGGCAACGCGGG
>JAQUCQ010000154.1 GCA_028686145.1 Desulfuromonadaceae bacterium
AGCTGATTACAAAGCATCTTGTGTACCCTCCACTGGCCCGCAGAATGAACTGGAGCGGAAAAGTGGTCGTATCATTCACCAGAACCGAGGATGGCAGTGCCAATAAAATCAGGGTGACAGAAACATCCGGCTTCCCAATTCTGGATAAAAGCGCACTGGATACTATCAGAAAAGTGGCTTCATTCCCGAAGCCACCAGTGCGGGCAGAGATCGTCGTGCCGATAAATTTCAGAATGGCCCCATAAGCGCCGTACTGATCTTCATCAAACCCAACAATGTATCACCCTTACTTTCAAGGAGAATTTATGCGTATGAATATAAAAAATCTGCCGCTGTTGGCAACATTTCTCGGCGCGGCGCTCCTTAGCCAGCGTGCCGCCGCCGAAAACCAAATGCTGGACGAGATAACTGTCCGCGGGCAGAAAGAATCGCCAAATGAAACAAGTCTTTCAATCCGTGAAGTGCGCGAGAGTCCAGCCAGGGATATGGGAGAGGCTCTCAAACAGGTTGATGGAATCAGCTACGTGCACAAAGGAGCTATCGCCAACGATGTCGTACTGCGCGGCCTCCAGAAGGACAACATCAATGTTTTTGTCGACGGGGTACGCCTGCATGGCGCCTGCCCATCCCGCATGGACCCACCCTCTTTTCATTACGATTTTGCAGAGATTGAGCAGGTAACAGTGATAAAAGGGCCCTACGATTTGTCTAACCCCGGAGGACTTGGCGGTATGATTGATGCCCGGACCAAGAAACCGGGCATCGGGTTCGGAGGTGACATCAGCCTGAGCTACGGAAGCTGGAACAGCCTCAACACCTCCGCAACCGCTTCCTATGGCACAGAGGCCTATGACGGCCTGTTGGGATATGCCTATAAATATTCCGACGTCCCGAAGTCCGGTGATGGCAAGCGTCTGACAGAAATCTATCCAGCAACCAGCCCGAACCGGTACAAGGCGGATGCCATCGATTCCAAAGCATATGAAATCAACACCGGATGGGCCAAATTGGGCGTAAACCCCACCCTAAATTCCCGCAGCGAGATCAGCTACACCTATCAGAACGCGGATCATGTGCTTTATCCCTATCTTAAGATGGATGCTGATTACGACAAAACCCATCGCCTGAACTGGACGTACCGAATCCAGAATGTTTCACCACTGCTTAAGGATCTGAAACTGCAGGCATACTGGGACAAGGTTAACCACCTGATGGATGACCGCTACCGCTACACTTCAAATCCGTCGCTCAATGTGACCCGTTATTATTCCATGCAGACCGATGCCTCCACCCAGGTTTACGGTGCAAAACTGAGTGCAGTCCTGGCAGCCGGGCCAGGAACACTGAAAACCGGCATCGACTATTACAACCGGAATTGGGATGCGGTCAATCGGCGGGCCATGTATACTATGGCCAACCGTTACTCTGACCTTGCCATGATCCCGGACGCATCCATCGACAACTTGGGCATGTTTGGCGAATACAAGATTCCTCTGGGAAAACAGTTGGTCCTTAAAGGAGGGGTGCGCGGCGATCTCACCTGGGCCGAAGTGAACAAAACAAATACACTGGTAACATCTGGCACGAGCCGGGATTTTACCAATATCAGCGCCAATCTGCAGCTAACCTATACCCCGGTTAAAGGTCTTGATATTTTCACCGGCATCGCCCGTGGGACACGCACACCGGACCAGCAGGAATTATTCCTTGACGTCCCGACTCCGGGAGCACCTTCTGCCACATCACCATATTGGCACGGCAACAAGGATTTGAAATCTACGGTCAATCACCAAGCCGATGTCGGCGCTAAATATTCTACTGATCGTTTCTACGTAAATACTTCGTTATTTTATAGCGACCTGCAGAATTATATAAACTTTTATCAAATCCCGACGCTCCCAGAAAAAAGCTATCAGAATATTCATGCTACAATGTGGGGAGCTGAATTGAGCAGCCAGGTATCACTGGATTATGACCTGTATCTGAAAGGATCTCTTTCCTATGTTGAAGCCCGCAACGAGAGTGCCGCCACCCCACTCTCCGAAATTCCACCTCTGAGCGGATCCCTCTCCATCCGCTATGACAATGGCACTTTATTTCTGGAAGCTATGGAAAATCTTGCTCGGGAGCAGGACAGGGTTGATCCGGGGTTAAATGAGACCGTTACTCCCGGATGGGCAACAACTGATATAAAAGGTGGTGCCACTTACCGTGATGTCACATTGATTATCGGTATCACCAACCTGTTTGACAAGCAGTACTACAGCCACCTGTCATACGCCAGAGACCCGTTTCAAAGCGGTGTCAAAGTCCCGGAGAATGGCAGAAATGTGTATTTCACCGTGGAGTACACATTCTAACTCAAATACAATTTAAAAGGAGAGCTCTGGCAGATGTACTATTTGCCAGAGCTCTGATGATTCTACCAGCACAAGAGGTTACAGGAAATATCCGATGAAACGATCCGGCCGCTCGATAACAACAATCCTGTTCTGTCTGTTGCTTGCATACTCGACAGCTTTTGCTGCTCCTTCTCCGGCTGCCACGAGCATGGATGCGCTTTGTGCAAATTACAATAAATTGAACACCATGATCCGTGACAGCCGGATCAGCAAAGTCGCCGCCCGCTTGAAACTTTCTGTACAATTATCCGAAATTCGCACGGAGTACTACCAGAAAGGCGGAAAGAATTATGTGCCATCGGAATGGGTTTTCCCTCTGGCTGGTTATGACGCAAGGGCTATCGACAAGGGAAAACACCACGGTTTCATCCCCTATGGCTACGACTTTTTCAGCGGAAACCGCCATGGCGGCCATCCGGCCTACGACATTTTTATTCGCGACCGGAACCAGGACTGCCGTGACGATCAGAGCGGAAATGAAGTCGAAGTGTTATCCATGACCGGAGGGATTGTCGTGGCACTTGACAAGAAATGGCAGGCGGGAAGCGGACTGCGGGGGGGCAATTACATCTGGATCTTTGACCCAACCAACGAATTGCTGGTTTACTACGCCCATAATGAAGAATTATTTGTTGAACCGGGAACGATTGTCAAGCCTGGTGATCTTTTGGCCACGGTCGGCCGTAGTGGCTTCAACGCCGCAAAACGACGCTCACCAACTCATCTGCATTTCAGCGTGCTGCGCGTCAGGGACGGCCAACCTGTCCCGCTGGATGTATACCGTGAGCTGCAACAGACCAGACGTGTGCCTGATGGTTCTATCAATTAACAGTGGTAGCAGGAGAAGCATCAGTCGGCTATTTCCTTCAAACCCCGGATAATTTCGACCTGGCGCTGAAAACTGTAGCGGGATATCAATTGCTCCTGATGCTTCTCCGGGGAAATCCGAAATCGATAGCGATATGGCGAAGCATCCCCGGCAACACCAACAAGTGTTGCCGGCACCTTGATCAGGGTTTGCTTCAGCAGCACCGAATCAGGGAGCATAAATTTGACCGACACTTCCGTCCCAATATCCAGCATGATTAAATCATCAACTTTTATTGCAAGCCCCTGTGTAGAAATATCCACCAGAATGGCGGCAATCACCTGGTCCTCATGCTGAATTGTGACACGCACCGGAGGGTCCAGATCCAATCGTACCGCGGCACGTTTTTCGGCAAGCACCTCAACAAAACAGAGCTTCGTAACTGATGCCACATGTTTCCTGATGTTAATATACTGAACATGAGCAACAAGTGGGTCAGGAAAGAGGGCGCTGCGAATCAGCGTATAATGATCGCTTGCCATCGCAATCGCTTGCTGCGGATTAACATCCAGATCAAGGCTGCCTCGTTCCACGCCGAGAACCACAGCGGGATACGTAATTGGCAATCCATTAAAATAGTTGGTAAGGCTTACCTTGGAACCATTTTTGGAAGTACACTTATCATGAAAGGCTTTAAGAATAGCGGCCTGATCATCATCAAATGACGTCTGAATCCGAGTACTGTAAAGAGAGGTGAAATCCATGTAATCCTGTACGATAAACCAAAAAGATCAAGACGCCTGATTGGCGTCTGTTATGCCAGAGAATGAATAAAAACTGTCAGAATATGGTCCACAGATGTAGAGCGACCAACAGAACGGCAGAAAACTATGTGCTAAAATTAGTTATTGTCCCGCCAACATGCTTTCCCACCTCCAGGCATCTGCCACAATTGTTTCAAGATTGTTAAAACGAGGCTTCCAGCCGGTCAAAGATCTGATTTTATCGGCACTAGCCACCAGCGAAGCAGGATCTCCTGGGCGCCGCTCCGCTTCAAGAACTGAAAATTCTGCACCGCTCACTTTTTTTACAACGTCCAGCACCTCCCGAACACTGCTGCCATAGCCATACCCGACATTCATGGCGGTTGACTCGCCACCCTTTTCGAGATAATCGAGGGCGCAGAGGTGTGCAGAAGCAAGATCTTCGATGTGGATGTAATCGCGAATGCCGGTTCCGTCAGGCGTCGGATAATCAGTGCCATAGATACTGATGCTATCCCTCATCCCAAGTGCCGCCTGGCAGGCAACTTTGATCAAATGCGTTGCATCCTGGGTGCGTTGCCCCATGCGGGCCTGCGGATCGGCTCCTGCCACATTGAAGTAGCGCAGCGCAACGTACTTCATGCCATGCGCTGCAGAAACATCTCTCAGCATCCATTCACTCATGAGCTTTGAGGTGCCGTAGGGATTGATCGGTGCCGGGCGACTCTCTTCAGATGCAACCCCACCGTCTGGAAGACCATAGACGGCAGCGGTGCTGGAAAATATGAACCTCTTGACACCATGTTTTACGCACGCTTCCAAGAGCCCGAGCGTGTTGCGGGTGTTATTTCCGTAATACTTCAGCGGCATTGAGACCGATTCCGGTGCGATAATAGCAGCGGCAAAATGCAGAACAGTCGTGAAGCTATTGCGTTGAAAAAGATCGTCCAACCGCTCGCGGTCAGCCAGATCGCCTTCGACCAACTCTTCACCGTGCGTCAGGGCATCTCGAAATCCGGTTGACAGATTATCATAGACCACAACCGTATAGCCATTTTCAGAAAGCTGACGTACGACATGACTGCCGATATACCCGCAACCGCCACTCACTAAAATTTTTTCTGACATATGGAATCCTTTTCTAGTACATATTAGATACTTTTTACATTGATTTTCCTCTTCAGACAGTGCAGGAACAGTACGTGTTAATATTTTTCAGGGCACGCTGAAGATGTTCGGTATTATGCGCTTCTATCGTCCAGATGGCAGCCGGAGCATACTCGGTCAAGAGCGGGAAAAACTGTTCAAAGTTGATCGCACCTTCCCCCACAGGCAGATGTTCATCGCGCTGGCCATGATTGTCATGAATATGGCTCTCGACGACATACCCTCCCAGTTCGCTGAACCACTCTTCAATCGTCACCGTGGTAAACATATTCCAGTGTCCCACATCGAAACAATGCCGAAAGCAGGGATCATCAATGGCATCAAGCAACGCCTTGATTGTGGACGGTTCCTTCTCGAAGATATTTTCAACTGCCAGGGTCGTTCCAAGCTTTTGGGCCACGGGTACGAATTCCAGCCAGAAATCAATGCTGTTTTTCAGCCATATAAGGCGATTGTCTCCGTAGCGGAGGTCATCATAACCGGGATGGACGACAATTACTCGCGGATTGAGCAACTCGGCTGCCTGCATGACCTGTTGAATACGATGTCGGGTTGCCGCACGGATACTCGCATCAATGGCTCCCGGGTTGAGATCCAGAAATGGGGCATGAATTGTCGTCTTCAGTCCGGCAGCATGCAGTGCCGTACACACTGAAGACAGTTCTTCCATGACCAGTTGGTCGAGTGACTCTGCTGAAAAAAACACCTCGGGATTGACACGGTTCGCAATGGCGTATTCCAGATGCTCTGCCAAACGGCCGTAGGGGACATGGGCGTGTATTCTATTTTTCATGATGCTCTCTTCTATGTTGTTTAATTACTTCATCCGAAGCTGCGCGGGCGACCAGATCCTCAAGCTTGTGAATAGAAACCGGATCTCCGAGCACAATCAGCGTGTCATCCTCATCAATGCGGGTCTGGGAATGGGGATTAAACACCATTTTCCCGTGGCCCTTTTTTATGCCGACAATGATGACGCCGATCTCCTTGCGGAATCCGGAACTGACAAGCGTTTCTCCGACAAAAGCCGAGTGAACCGGGATATGGATTTCCTCCATCTGTAATTCCAGATGTTCATAACCGGTTGCAATTTCGATAAAATCTACCACGTTCGGGCGCAAAATAGACTGTGCCATACGGTTGCCGCCGATGGTATACGGCGACACGACCTTGTTGGCCCCGGCCCGTTTGAGCTTGATATCAGAACCTTCCTCACCCGAGCGGGACATGATGTACAGATCCGGATTGAGTCCACGTGCGGTCAGGGTAATATAAACATTTTCCGTATCTGAAGTGACCACCGAGATCAATCCTTTAGCTTTATTGATTCCGGCTTTCAGCAGGGTTTCATCGAGAGTGGCGTCCCCTTTCATATACAGGTAGCCGTCTTCTTCAAGCCGTTCGGTCGCATCTGCTTTCTTTTCAATAACTACAAATTTCAGTCCATTTGCCTTGAACTCTTTGCAACTCAGCGAACCAATCCGTCCAAAGCCGCAAATGATATAGTGTCCGACAAGCGCACCAATCTTTTTTTCCACCTTTTTCCTCCCCATGATCCGCTGAATCTGTCCCTCGAACATTATCTGGGCGAGACTCCCGACGATATAGCCCAAAACACTGACACCAACAACAATTAATCCTATTGTGAAAATTTTGCCGCCGTCAGAAAGATCGTGAGCCTCCTTGAAACCAACCGTCCCCAAAGTAATCACCGTCATATAGACAGAATCGAGCAGACGCCACCCTTCAATAAACATGTAACCAATCGTCCCCCCCGAGATAAGCATCAGGAGCACTAAAAACGAAATTTTAAGGTGGCGTACGGGATCCATAGTCAGAGCAGATTACCTGCAAGGGCTCAAGAAAACAAGGTATTTTCTTTTGTTTTTGGCAACAAATATTACTATATAATGATAGTGTAGTAATGTTCCATATTGCCCCTAATTTACAGAAACGCAGTTTTATAATTTGACAAACATTGTATACTGTATACAATGTCGCAAAATTCTCTCGGGAGCCCATCCGCTTATGAAGAAACCAATGGAAAAACATCTTACTTTACGTGAAAAAATATTGGAAAACATCCGCGAAGCTATTGTTTCCGGGAACCTCAAGGCCGGCAGCCGGGTATCAGAACCCGAACTGGCCGAACGGTACGGAATAAGCCGCACTCCGATTCGTGAAGCATTCCGCCAACTGGAATCGGAAGGATATCTGACGGTAATACCCCGCCGTGGTGCAATTGTCAGCGAATTTAGCCCCAAGGATGTCGAGGAGTTTTATGCAATCAAAAGCATCATGGAAGGATATGCAGCACGTCGGGCCTGTGAAAAACTGAGTAAAAAAGATCTTGACCGTCTTCAGGCCATCAACAACAAACTGGCAGAACTGGCTCGAAACGGCGATATTAAACATTTCTTCAAAATTCACAGTGACTTTCACGAGCTGTTCATCAAGGCTGCAGACAATGAAAAACTGCATGAATTAAATGCCGGCCTTGTAACCAAGTTTCAACGTCTGCGTTTTACATCTCTCAGTCTACCTGGAAGGATGGAGATTTCGGTACAGGAACATGAAAAAATTA
>JAQUCQ010000155.1 GCA_028686145.1 Desulfuromonadaceae bacterium
AATAAGATAAAAACAGATTATGGCATTCATATTTTTCATTTTATTCACCATTACACCCTTTTTATTCTCAATCACCTAAAACTTGATATACAGGGAATTTAGCGTTGTTATACTCAAAGAAGACGCCACTTCGGTGAGGCGGCTAATATATGGTATGGGCTCGAAGGCACTGCAGAATAAAGGCTTAAAAAGCAAACTTCATGCTGATGTTCTGGAAAGATTCAACGTGATGAACCATTATCCAGGTGCGTCACAACCTCAACAATCAGCCCATTTTAAAACACCATATGCATCGGTTTTAGAGTTTCTCTGGGCTGAATCTGCCAGTTTGCACCCTGAATCTCTATCCATAGTTTCAGATATACCAAATTTTTTCATCCGATAACGGAGGGTATCACGGCTCATCTTAAGAAATTTTGCAGCCTTTGACTGGTTCCCGCTGGCGTTCTCCAAGGCAAGAATAATCATCTGCTTTTCCATTTCCTCTAAAGATATCCCCTCTGGAGGCAGTTGAAACTCTGCAAACCGATGCCCTTGTTCTGCCACAAAAGCTTTGTAATCTGATGCTTGCGGCTCCGGAGATGAGGCGCTGTACGTTTGAGGTGATTCCTCACTCAAATGAAAATGCGTCAGCACGTTGCCTTTCTCAAGCATCATCGCCCGTTCAATAGCATTACGGAGTTCACGGACATTCCCCGGCCATGAATAGGCAAGTAGCTTTTCCAAAGCCTCACTCGACGCCATCTTTATTCTCCTGCCATATTCAGCATTAAGGCGTTCAATGAAATACTGTACCATCGCGGGGATATCCTCAAGCCGATGCCGCAATGCAGGAACGCAAATATTCATCATGTTAAGCCGATAATAGAGATCCCCCCTAAAACGGCCTTCCGAAACCATTTGAGTAAGATTCTGATTCGTTGCGGCAATGATGCGCACATCGGTTTCCACTTCCACTTCGCCTCCAAGGCGGCGAAATCGTTTGGTCTCCAAAATTTTAAGCAACTTGGTCTGCATAGTGTGCGGCATGTCTCCGATTTCATCAAGAAAAACAGTCCCGCCATCGGCAAGTTCGAAAATTCCTTTTTGTTTTTTAGCTGCATCGGTGTACGCGCCTCTATCATGACCAAACAGTTCGTTTTCAATGAGATTTTCAGGAATCGCCGCGCAATTGACCTCAATAAAAGGTGCACTGGCCCGTGCACTGTACTGATGAATTGCACGTGCAACCAATCCCTTGCCGGAGCCGCTTTCTCCTGTAACCAAAACTGTTTTTGCATCAGTTGAGGCACAGGCAAAAATCAGTTTTGAAATGTACACCATCTTGGGAGAATTGCCGATCATTTGATCCGGAGTCGATATGTTTCGACGTCCGATTGGGGTTATTTCAGCATCTTCTGTTTTTTTTTCGTTTAGGCTCTTAGCTACAGAGAGCACAATTTCATCCATATCAAACGGTTTACCAAAAAAATTAACCGCACCCAGCTTGAAAGCATTGACGGCAGAATCCGTCAGAATATTTGCCGTAATAACGATAATCGGTAGAGTGTCATCAGATGCCCTCATCTTAACAAGCAAATCGAGTCCATCTGCATCAGGAAGGCTAAGATCAAGAATCACCAGATCAGGCTTGAAATCATAAAATTTCTGGAGGGTTTCTTTCCCCGAAGCCGCAGTCTCAAGAGCATATCCGACCATTCCCAGCTTTAAAGCAAGCATTGAGGAGATAAGGTGTTCGTCGTCTGAAACAAGAATTCTTGGTTTACTCAAAGCCGGTCTCCTCAGTAAATAAATGCAATGGATTCTTAACGTTCAGTATCCTGGCAGGAAAAAATTGGTACTACTTCGAGCGTATAGAATTGCTTTATTTACCTATAGAAGATATCAATTGAAAGGTAAAATGATTAGTTTTAATAGCCTTATTCCTTTTCCTAATAAGGTTCCCCCATTTTCAAGATGATGTGAAATCAATGAAGGGCCGCTGCATTGCATTGGCCCTTCATTGATTGAATCCAGCATTTTATTTTAGCCGTGATAATACAGGCATCTTGTAATAAAAAATGAATTTAAAAATTATTTTATCGTTGCCTGCTCCACTATAACGTTATATTTATACCCAGCGCCGAAATCCTTGTCTTTGTACAAAGTTCCGGAAATTGTTATAACGCTTCCCACTTTAGGTTCTTCCTGCATGGTTACAACAAGATTGTTATTTTTCATAGCAGGGCTGCCGGTCCCATCCTGTATATGAACCCAATTCTTGTGCATTATTCCGCTTGTGACCTTCATTACCTTGCCTTTTACCTCAACGATCTTCTTGTCAAGTCCCGCACTTTTAGCAAAACAATCGGCAACCGTATGAGCATCTTTACCTTTTGCCGGTTGAATTGATATCTTTTCGTTTGAAGGTGGTACAACCACTTTGCTTCCAGTTGATTTTTTCTTAAGATGTTCAGCTTCGGCGCTCTCCTTTAGTGCACCGCAAAACTTTATCATCGGGAAAGTACGATTGAGGGACTTGCTGTGGAAATCAGTCATAAGCATACAACCGGTAAAAGACACCTCCTGTCCCACTTTGAGCGTTGCAGGGGGAAAAGCGACCCAGCCCATAACACCATTATTTTTCACATTGGCATATGTATAACCGCCCGTAGTCATGGTTTCGACAACTACACCTGTTGCGGTTGAAGAATCATCGCTTCCGTTCAGTTCACCAACTTTTGATGTACCAGCCACTTTACTGTCTGATTTACACATTCCACTAACCGGCATTAAAACCAGTGAACCAAGGGCCACGCACATTATTACAATTTTCATTTGATCTCCTTTTTTGCAGGAATTGCTGTAACAGCTATTCATTACAGCTGGCTAGTAACATTGTTAAACACAAATTTGCAAACATTGGATACTGCATCCAGACATTATTATCTAAAAACGGTTGATCATTTTCCAAGGCGAAAGAGAACAGATGGTGCTTTGATCCTTAATGGGGCCCTGAACATTCCCTGATCATAGGTGGACGGCAAAAACGGAAGAGGTGATGCTTTTTTTATAATTTCTACTAGAAGCCGATCAGCCTCTGGCAGGCCGGTTCCCTGCCGGACCCGTATCGAGACGATAGTCCCATCGCGTTGGAGCAGCACATCAAACATACCATCCTGCCGAATCGGCTCCTTTAGTAGTCCCGCCTGATTCCACCACTCTCGGTTGATTTTTTCAACCATTTGAAAATAATACTCACGGACGTCTTCCCGTAGTGATTTGCCACTGGCAAGACCGCTGAAATATCCGTGTGTCATCCCCAGTTCCAGAGGTATGGACGTCTGGTCACCCTCGTGTGCATTGGCCGACTGTGCCGGCAACTGGTCCGGTTGCGGTTCCTGCACATGGTCAGCAGAATCCTCTTCCACAGGCGGTGTCGGTGGCGTCTTGGAAGATGGCGCGAAAGATGGGGGAGCTACCGGTTGTTTTGATGTATTATTTGACGGCGCAAAGACAACATCCTGAATAATAAAGTCAGAGACATTATTTACACCCGACATAACGCCGCTGGCAACAATGAACATAAGTACTGCTCCGATGTGCAAGACCAGAGATAGAGCCAGTGAGTATCGCATTGCACACGAGCTTATATCATTATTTGTATTTGTAGGACTGATGCTTATCATCTATGTCTGCCGCAAGGAAGATTCCACGGAAGCCCGCCGCGCAAGCATAAAATTTGGGCATGTCCGAACTGAACTGGACAAAACGTATATTGATAATTTCCTCGGCTAAACAACCGTCCGTACCTCTCGCGTGCCATCCGTTAATAACTGTGTATTATCTTCATCTGCTTGCCTCGTTTGTTTCGCCGTCGCCACGTTGACAGGTCGGAAGTTCGACCGTAAAAACAGTCCCCGATGAGTTACTGACGACACTAATATTCCCATTATGAAGTTTCACAAGTTTTAAGCAAATTGTGAGACCAAGGCCTGTGCCTTGGACCTTTGTAGTAAAAAATGGAGTGAATATGCTTTCAAGTACTTGCGGTGGAATTCCGGGGCCGGAATCTGAAAAATCTATTCTGACAAATTCTTTGTCATCACGATATGCGCGTGAAGTTCTGACCAGAAGAATTCCGCCAGTAGTAAACATTGACTGAAAAGCATTCAGGAGGAGATTTAAAAAAACTTGCTGTATCTGCTTACTGTCCACGTACACCGGAGGAAGTTCCCCCTCAAATTCAAATCGCTGCTCAATATCGGCCCCAATTTGGTGTAGGGAAGCAAATTTAATCGTTTTTTTCAGAAGATTTTCCACATCTACACAGGCACGCTCGGGGACAGACGGTTTCCCGAAATAAAGAAGATCATTGGTTGTTTTATCAAGACGCTGGACTTGTTCAAGAACCTCCCCCAGTATTAACCCACGCGCGTCATCCGACAACACTTCATGCTTTATCACACTAATAGCGGCATTAATTCCAGCCAATGGGTTCTTGATCTCATGGGCTATTCCCGCCGCCATCTCGCCAATTGAAGCCAATCGATCAGCACGTTCAAGTTGCTCGAAATGAAGCTGCTCCAGCTCTTTTCTGGTTATATTAAGACGATCAACCATCGAGTTAAAACCAATAATTAATCTGCCGATTTCGTCTTTAGCATCATAATCAATATGAACATTTAAATCGCCATGCTCGATTATTGACATGCTACTGATCATTTTATCAAGCGGTTTTTTTACCAATACTAAAAGGATCAACGAAATCATTATTGACAAAAAGACAACCATAGTAATCGAAGAATAGATAAAAATGCGTGATGAATCGAGTATTTGCATTTTTGTACGATTCATTAAATAATTAACTCTCAGCAAAGCAATGACTTTTACTTCGCTACCATGGCACGCATGACATAACGTACGATTATAGATGGGTTTAACCATTGAAAGGATCTCACCGTACGTCGCGTTATTGATTATGCTGTAATTTCCGTGGCTCTTGGAGAACTTATACACGCTCAGATTAACTTGGTTACCGACATTGGTGGGATTTGAAGAGTGCAGAATAATTCCGTGAGGATGAACAATATTCACATTAATTAAAGGATTTTGTTTGCCTACCAAGTCCAGAATTGCATTAACATTCGGTTTAGTACCACAATGCATGTTATTAAAGATGCCACTTTCAACTGAATTCAGCAAAAGTTCGGCATTTTCTCTGGCAGTCTCGATCAGAATAGACTGCTGGCGATTTATATTATAGTAAGTATAAATAAATACGCCACCAATAAGCAGTGTGATCATTACAACAATTACGCGAGTAATCAGGCTTCGGAACATTGACAAGATCCTATGTTGTTTAAGTTTTTTATGACCAGTTTTTTGCGCGTCGACTCTTGCGTTTTGACCATCTAAACGGTACTTTACTTAGCTCGATTTACTTATCCACAGGCGTTGCTGACCGGCTTCATGATAAATAACGTACGGTTAAGATTACTCATTTTGCCAAAATACTTGTAACACCCCCTCATTCCCTGTTATTTTCTTGACGTTTCATTTATACACTTTATGAATGAAAATAAAGCACTTTTTAACTTTCTTGATTTAAAGCAAATATTTGTACATGAATACAATTCAATATTTTGATGCATGATGAGTTCAGGTGATCAATAGCGTTTTTTGGTATGCGTGTTTCAAAATGGGATTTTACAAAGCAGGTGAGTTTCCCGATTCAATATCAGGGCAGTTTTAAAATTTATAAATTTAATCACATATCGGGGGCAAAGTGTATGAAACGAATAATAATGATAACGGTAGTGATGCTATTGGCAACACTCAGTTCTGCCTCAGCTTTTGCGGATAATAGTCGGTTTGTGTTTTCACGGAAGACAGTTGAAGACAAGCGTACGGGTTTGACTTGGACGCGGACCGCAGACCTTGCTAAATTAGATTGGATTGAAGCCTCAGATCTGGTAAAAAAACTGAATAAAAGAGAGTACGCTGGGTTTCAGGATTGGAGGCTACCGAACAAGGACGAACTGTATACCTTGGTAACCTATGCCATGAGAGCCAACTACTTTGGTGGAGAGGATGCCTTTTCTCCCTATCAACTGTTCAATCAACTAGGCTTTAATGACGTTCAGAATTATTGGTACTGGACTGCCAGTCATTATGAAGGCAACACAAGTTACATATGGGTCATAAGTATGTACAATGGCAAGGCACGCGGCGAGAATCAGTACAGTAAGTCATACGTATGGCCTGTTCGTGGCGGAAAGTGACCAACAGACACCAATGAACGAACAAAATAAAAAGCCCCTGAATTTCAGGGGCTTTTAGATTATTTGGGACTACTGTGTTTTTTTGGTGGGCGGCATGGGATTCGAACCCACGACCCCAGGCTTCGGAGGCCTGTACTCTATCCAGCTGAGCTAACCGCCCGCACTAAGAAATTTATTTTATTTATAAACTAGTTGGTTGCTCTATTGTCTGCATTGTAAGCATACTCTATATCCTGTTCAGCCTTAAAAGTCAAAGATTCATCTTTCAGGGTTCTTTCCTTTAGTGTTTTGCATACAACACTTAAGTCTATAATCTGTCTTTTTATTCCCTGCTCTGGTATGATTGCGTGCAAACAGCCACTGGTTACTACCGTTTTGATGTTAGTTTCCAGAGTTCGTACTGTAAATTGAAGGCGCTCTGACAATGCCAAAGAAGATTAAAGTCATCGGATTGACGGGTGGAATTGCCACCGGGAAAAGCTCTGTAGCACTATTTTTTACAGAGCATGGGGTGCCGGTCATCGATGCAGACCAACTTGCCCGTGTAGCAGTGCTTCCGGGCAGTGCTGCGCTAGAGCAGATTATTTCGTTCTTCGGCCGGGAGGTACTAACACATGAAGGCGTACTTGACCGTAAACGTTTGGGAGAGATTATCTTTTCTGATCCCATAAAACGCCGCCGGCTTGAGAGCATTCTGCATCCTGAAATACAAAAAAGAGCTGAAGAATGTATCGCCCAGACTGCTCAAGCCGGCCATCAGCGGGTTATCTACATGGCGCCGCTTCTGATTGAAACAGGTGCGAGCAACCGAATGGATGATATCTGGGTAGTGACGGTTCGTCCGGAAATCCAGCTGGAGCGGCTCATGCAGCGTGACAGCATAAGCATTGAGCAGGCACAGCGCATCATTAGCAGCCAGATGCCCCTCTCCGAAAAAGAGCGCTACGGAAGTGTGGTCATCGACAACAGTGGAACCGAGGCAGAAACGCGAATGTTTTTGGAAACGGCCTGGATAAAAGAAATTGGGAGCAGCAATGAGTAAAGCGAATTATATTTTACGGCCAGGAAAGCGCTCTGACAAATTACTTGATACACCTATTGAACACGTATCTGATCCAACAGCGTCATTAAAAACATCGTCGAAGAATTTTTCTGCTGAGAGACGCAACCAGATTCTAAATTGTTTTGCAGCAGTCCCTCGCGGTGCTGAAGAGCTTGCTGGTGCTGAACTTGTGGCTCTTGGAATCAGCGATGCAAAACCGGGGAAAGGAGGAGTGGCATTCCGAACCGACTTGGCCGGCCTTTACCGTGCCAATCTCTGGCTGCGAACAGCAAGCCGTGTACTGGTTCAGCTGACGCAGTTCCCCTGTTCGACTCCTGACCCAGAGATCGCTGCCGATGGCCTGCCGCGCATCGTCCAACGCCGCGACGGCGCGTTCGAG
>JAQUCQ010000156.1 GCA_028686145.1 Desulfuromonadaceae bacterium
ATGAGGCTAGGCAGCAAGTCGTGAAAGAACTTGTCGAGAGGATTGATGTCGGCGAGGATTCCCTTCATTTTGTCTTCTTTTATATCCCTTCGTTCGCGCCAGTAGAGAAAGGTTCACACATCTCCACGGGTTCATCGCAGCCACCAGCATGACGCGCGCCGGATAGGTCAAAGACAGCAGCGAGCGTGAGATCGTTACTTTACCATCCTCCAGCGGTTGTCGCAGAACTTCGAGGACGTTTTTCTTAAACTCCGGCAATTCATCCAGGAAAAGCACACCGTTGTGTGCCAGCGAGACTTCACCCGGCTTGGGGGTTGTGCCGCCACCGATCAAACCGACATCAGAGATTGTGTGATGCGGAGACCTGAAGGGACGCACTGCCAGCAACGCCCGTTCTTTTTCAAGCATGCCGCTTACACTGAATATTTTGGTGGTTTCAATGGCTTCGTCAAAAGACATGCGCGGCAAAATGGTCGGCATACGCCGCGCCAGCATTGTTTTTCCTGAGCCCGGCGGGCCAAGCATCAGCAGATTATGACCACCACTGGCGGCAACCTCCAGGGCACGTTTGGCATGTTCCTGCCCCTTGACTTCGCTGAAGTCTTCGCCATATTCACTGCTACTGGAAAAAAGCGCCTGCAGATCAACCCGGCAGGGCGTGATACCCTCGCGGCCACTCAAAAACTCAACAACCTGAGAAAGAGAGGTGGCGCCAATGACATCTATTCCTTCAACAACAGCCGCTTCCGGAGCGTTTTCCGCCGGCAGGATCAGACCGGCAAGCCCGGCCCGTTTGGCGGCAACCGCCATCGACAGCGCGCCGCGAATCGGCTTGAGCCCGCCATCCAGCGACAGTTCCCCCAGCAGAATATACTCATGGAGAAGCGTACCCTTGATAACTCCGGTAGCCGCCAGGATGCCGATTGAAATTGGCAGGTCGTAGGCGGCGCCCTCCTTCTTGATATCGGCCGGTGCAAGATTGGCAGTAATGCGCCGGGGCGGGAAATCGTAGCCGGAGTTTTTAAGTGCCGCCTTAACGCGGTCCTTGCTTTCCTTGACAGCTCCATCCGGCAGACCGACTGTGGCAAAAGCGGGTAAACCCGGCGCAAGATCAACCTCGACATCTACCAGAATGGCATCAATTCCAATCAAGGCGCTGCTAAAAACTTTTGCAAGCACGATTACCCCCGGTATCGAATTGTGAATTACGGTTTTGAATCAAAATCACTCCGCATTCACACATTCATCATTCAAGACTGCATTACGGTTTTAGCAAAATGAAGCCCATCTGGCGCCCCGACTCATCCTTATCCCTTCGATACGAGAAGAATTGTTCACTGTGGCAACAGACGCACTGGTCGGATTGCTGAATCGCTTCTGCCGAAAGACCGGCAAGCATCAACAACTCCCTATTGGCAGCAGCCAGATCAAGCTGCCACTTGCCGGGAGCAGTTAGTTCTGCACACGAATCCCAGGCAATTCCACTTTGTATAAATGCCTTCCGAACCGGCTCATCAACTTCGTAGCAACATTTTTGGATACAGGGACCGATTGCGGCTTGAATCCGGGCGGGGTCGGAGCCGAACTCCGACTGCATACCGGCGACGGTCTTGGAAACCAATCTGCCTGCGGTACCTTTCCAACCGGCATGGACAACGGCAATGACTTTTTTTTCAGGATCACAGAGCAGGATTGGGGCGCAGTCCGCAACACAGACACCGATGATGACGTTCGGTTGATTGGTAATAACCGCATCTCCCTCGACAGAAAGGAAATGGCTGTAATCTTCATTTGGTTCGTTGATTACCAGAATATCACTGCCATGAACCTGCCGGGGCGTGACCAGAGCCTCCTGATTGACGCCAAAAGCGCGGGCAAGCAGACTACGGTTGCCCTCTACATTTGCCTGCTGGTCCTGCGTATTCATTCCCAGATTGAGCGAGTTATAGGGAGGGCGCGAAACGCCTTCATGGCGGGTGGTGAAGCCTTGTGTTGAACATGATGCCCCGGGAAAATTCACTTCGACGTACTGGATACGACCGATACGATTTATCTGCATAGTTTACTTCCTCCAAAAATACTTTTACCTTCTGGACCTATTTTAGTAAGTTAGAAGTTGTTTTCTGCGTTTTTATAGCAGAAAATAGCCCCGTAAACGCAGACTCTCTGTTGTTTCGCTAGACTTTGCTGTTCCGGGTGCGCTGCCGCCTGACATAAACCGCAATCAGAGCAGTACTGAACAGAACAACCCAGAGAAGCGCTTTATGCGAATACAGCATGATCAGCTGCTGGTTCTCGCCGATCACGTAGCCGATCAGCGTCAGAATGGTGCACCAGAGTCCGGCGCCAAGCAGGGTATACAGGGTGAACTTGAAGTGATTCATTCCGGCAACACCGGCGGGAATTGAGATCAGATGACGGATAACCGGCAGGAGCCGGCCGATAAAGGTGGATATCTCCCCGTGCTGGAGGAAAAAACGCTCCACCCGTTCGAATTTGTCGGGCGGAATCAGCACATACTTACCATATTTAAGAATCAGCGGCCGCCCCAGATAGTGCGAAACATAATAATTGATATATGCTCCGATCAGACTGCCGAAGGTACCGCACAGAATAGCAACTGACAGGTTCATTTTGCCCAGATAGGCCAGATATCCCGCTGGCGGCATAACCAGTTCACTTGGGACCGGAATGATCGAACTTTCCATGACCATCAACAGAAAAATGCCGGGATACCCCATGGCACCGATCGTGTCCACCAGCCATGTTACCAGGGTGTGTATCACGCGAAACTCCTCCGAAAATTATACAGTTGCCCTTTATACCTCAACTGAACCATTCGGGCAACAGCAGATAGGATATTTATGAAGGAAAACAAAAACTACATTCTGAGCCGTTTGAGCACTGAAGTCCTGACCGGTGACGGTGCCATCGGTACCATGCTCTACACCAAAGGGGTCAGCCTCGACAGTAATTTCGAACATCTGAACCTGGTGCGCCCCGATCTGGTTGCGGAACTGGCTCGTGAATATGTTACGGCAGGTGCCCAGATAATTGAAACCAATACGTTTGGGGCGAACTATAGCAAACTCTCCGCCATCGGCCTGGGCCACAAGGTAACCGAGATCAATCTGGCCGGAGCCAGAATAGCCCGTGAAGCGGCAGGCTACACAACGCTGGTGGCCGGATCGGTTGGTCCGTTGATAGCCATAAAAGGCGAGGAACGCGAAGACAGGCCGGAACAGATTGCAGATGCCTTTCGGGTTCAATGCCACGCACTTGCAGAAGGAGGCGTCGACGTTCTGCTTCTGGAGACCTTCTCTTCTCTCCCGCAGTTGCAGCTGGCAGTCAAGGCTGCACGTGAAACCGGACTGCCGGTATGTGCATCGCTGGCTTTTCTTGAAGGAGGGCGCAGCGGCGATGGAAGTTCTGTTGAAAGCTTCTGTCAGGCAATGGAGACAGCTGGTGCCGACATACTTGGCGCCAATTGCGGCGCCGGGCCGCTGGAACTGCTCAAGGTGATAAAACGTCTGGCGGCCTTGACGGATAAACCGATCAGCGCCTACGCCAACAGCGGCTTTCCTGAGTATCTGGATGGGCGCTACATCTACCGCGCCACCCCGGATTATTTTGCCGCCATGGCGCGTGAAATGGTTACTGCCGGAGCAAATATTGTCGGAGGGTGCTGCGGGACAACCCCTGAGCATATCGCCGCGCTCGCCCGGGCCATACGCGGTTCCCGGCCACCAGCCCGGAGTAAAGTCCCGTTTATTGCCATCTCTGAAACGGCTAGAACGACTCCAAAGGTCGCCTCTTTTCTGGACAGCTGGGGAAACCGCAAAGTCATTACCGTCGAGCTTGACCCGCCCAAAGGGCTTGACTGCACTAAAATCATTGCGGGGTGCAGGCGCATAAAGGAAGCGGGAGCCGATGCAATCAACCTGGCGGAAAATCCCCTTGCCCGTCCCCGCATGGGTAATATTGCTCTCGGAAGCCTCATTCAGCGCGAGGTTGGAATCGAAGTCATTGTGCATATCACTGGCCGTGACCGTAATCTGATCGGCATGCAATCTGACCTGATGGGGGCCAGCCTGCTCGGCATCCGCTCGATTCTGGCGGTGACCGGCGACCCTGCGACGATGGGCGATCATGCCGGGGCAACATCCGTGTTTGACTTGCACTCCCTGACGTTGATCAAACTGTTAAGCGACATGAACAGCGGCGTAAATGCCATCGGCAACCCGATCGGTACCGGCACAGGCTTTACCATCGGGGCCGCCTTTAATCCCAATACTCAAAACATGATCCTTCAGGCCGAACGGTTGCGGAAAAAAGTTGCCAACGGTGCTCGTTTTGTCCAAAGCCAACCGATCTACGATCCGGCGATTCTGTTTACAGCGCTGGAGGCAATCAACGACAGCGCCATCCCTTTTCTTGCCGGGATCATGCCGCTGGTCAGCGAGCGCAACGCTGAATATCTGAACAATGAAGTGCCGGGAATAATCGTACCGGACAGTGTCCGGGCACGCATGAAGGGGCTTGAAAAAGAGCCTGGCGTCCGTGAGGGACTGGCCATCGCCAAAGAGTTTATCGACGCGACAGCCTCGGTTGCCGGTGGCTACTATCTGATACCCCCCTTCGGGAAGTTTGAACTTGCGGTCGAGTTGATCGAACACATTCAGCAACGAGAAAGAGAGAAACAATCATGACTAGGATGAAAACAGGATTTTTGTGTATTGTGTGCCTGACGCTAACCGCCTGTGCAACACAGGCCGGCTTAAGCGACAGTTTTAACCGGAGCATGAAAGCCTATAACCGGATGCTGCGATGGCGTGAAGTTGAAAGCGCCGGAATGACCTATATTGATCCGAAACTGCAGGAAGAATTTCTCAAACAGGCCAACAGCCTCAAAAAGCGGGGCATCTCTTTTACCGATTTCCGCATACTCTCCGCGAAGTATCTTCCGGAAGATAAAACGGGGGACGTGGTAGCAGAATTCGACTATTACATCCTCCCGTCAAACAGGGTCAAAACGGTTTCTTATCGTCAGAAGTGGGTCTATATGGAGAAGACCAATAGCTGGGAACTTAATAGCGTCCTGCCGCCTTTTGAATAATAATGAGTTCAGAAAACATGCCTTCACTAGAGCACGAGATACAGCAATTTATCGCCTATCTGCACACTGAACGGGATGTATCTCCGCATACTTTGGCTGCCTATCGCAGCGATCTGGCGCAATTTTTAATTTTTGCCGAACGAGAAAAAGGGGACACCGTCTCGGCTCAGGATGTTGATCATCTGCTCCTCAGGCGCTATCTGGCCGGACTTTCCAAGACCACGAGGAAGAGCTCCATCGGCCGCAAGCTGGCGGCAATCCGCTCCTTTTTCCGTTTTCTGTTGCGGCGCGGCACTATTATAAAGAATCCGGCCGAGCTGATCGCTACGCCCAAAAAAGAGCAGCAGCTCCCGTTTCATTTGGATATCGATCAGACCACCACCTTGATGGAAGCACCGACTGATGACCAAAAAAGCGGACCGCGTGACCGGGCAATTCTTGAATTGCTGTATTCAAGCGGTCTCCGCGTTTCCGAGTTGACCGGTCTGAATATTGGCGAGCTTGATGTGACCGGCGGCTTGCTACGAGTAACCGGCAAAGGAGGGAAGGAACGTATCGTTCCGGTCGGTAGTCGTGCTCTGGAAGCGCTGCAGCTGTATCTTGTCCAGCGGAGTGATGGTGCGGCCACTGGCGCTCTTTTTCTTAATACTCGCGGCGGGCGTATCAACCGCCGTAGCGTGGCGCGGATCGTCGATGCCCATGTCATGAAGATTGCCGCTTTCAAACGGATTTCACCACATACCCTCAGACATACTTTCGCAACCCATATGCTGGAAGGAGGCGCCGATTTGCGCGCCATCCAGGAGCTGCTCGGCCACTCCTCACTCTCAACTACCCAAAAGTACACCCATGTCAGCATTGACCACCTGATGGAAGTCTATGATAAAGCTCACCCCAAGGCTCATACAAAAAACGGGGAATAAGTAATCTTATTCCCCGCTCCTAAACTGGTCCTGCATATCCGGGTGAATCATCCGATCCTGATCTCAATTTTATCTCCTTCAGTCACCTTGAGCCTCTTTTCGATTCCAGGTCCAACAACCACGGAACCGTCATACTGCCGGTCCATTTCTTTCATGATCATGACCGGAAAAGTACCGCTCGTACCCGCAGCCGAATTTGTAAGGATCAGTTTTTTGAAGGGCATCTTGTAATGATTGGAGATCCATTGTGACGTAGGCAGACTGAGAGCAACCATTCCAAGCGAATCGAAACTGGCACTGGCCTGTTTATCAGCCAGGTGGCTGACCTTCATCCTTAAAAGGCCTTCACCCGGGCTTGAATCTTCAATAGCAGAGTGCTGAGACTCAGCGGGAGCATCGGTTAAAAGCTTTGCCTCCAGCTTTTTAATTACTAGGTTAAGCGTTATCGGCAGAATCTGAAGATTGATATTGTTGGCACATAACAGGAAGAGGATGGCGCCCGGGAATGATTTGATGAGAATGCGGCCGTCTGAATAGCGTAAATCGAGAAGATCCAGCGTTTGCGACATCTGCAGTCCATGAGAACACTCCAGAGTCAATGACGCCGCTTTCTGCAGTGATGTATCATCAATAAGCGCAGGAAATATGTGGGCGAGTACCGCGCCCTTGTGACTGAAGACCGCACTGCCAATCACACCATCAACACTGTTTATATGCTGCAGAATGTCCTTCATGATACGGCTCCCCTATTTGGCCGATGCAAATGCAGACTTGATTTCTGATTCAACATTGTCCAGGTTGCAGTCAGGCTTGACCGCGATACTCAAATAGTGCTGTTTGGAGTCATATAATAACAGATTGTAGTTTGTCGTGTGAACAGCTGCTGCCTTGATTTCGCCCAACCCCATTAACTCGCCGATACTGCCGCCGGTTTTGGCCAGAAACAGGCCTTTTGTTGCCAGCGCTACCGCTTCAATACTGGAGTCCTGAACCGGCGAGCCCTGCTTATCAAGTAAAACGGCATAGGTGATGTTGTGCATTTCCAGCAGACGAGCGGCTATTTTACTCATTGTGCGACGAGGCGTCACGGAGGGACCGGCAGAGCTGTTCGCAGTTACGCCCGCATTCTCTTCATCAAGGCGGCGTAGTGCTTCAAGCAGTAAAAAATCAGTACGATAATGAATGGTGCAGACATTGGAAGTCATTTCGGGATGAATGTTAAACGAGCCGCCCGGCCATTTTATGATTTCGTAAATAGCCTGTTCGCCGGATTCATCACCCTGCACCGCGTGAATAATCTCGCCGTCAACAAAGTAAATGACTCCCTCGCTGGTCCCGTATTCCACGGAAATAGCGCCGGTATATTTGTTCTGCCCCTTCAGCTGTATAACATCAGTCAGTGAAAGTCCGGCCACCGCACCATTAAAACCGCTTACGTTTTGTGACATCTATACCAACCTGTCGGAGAGATAGTATCAATACAGTACTTAAACCATAACAGCGAGTTAAGTTCAAGCACGAATGTCATTATCACATAATAAAACTACCCCGCCAGTTGCCCGACGGGGTAGTTTTAAACCTGAGGATGGGAAGCGGATGCTATTCGCAGAGATCGACTTTGACATCC
>JAQUCQ010000157.1 GCA_028686145.1 Desulfuromonadaceae bacterium
TCAGGGCATCAGTGCCGTTTATCGCTTTTGTTACATTACTGATACCCAGGTCATTGAGAATAGACACCAACATATCGGCTTGAAAATCAGAGTCATCGACAATCAGGACTTTTTGAGTTTGTTGCATATGTTCCCCCAGTTACCGGTACAGTTGTCATGAAATACCCACGCGCCGCAAATGTACTTCTTTTTAAAGAGAATGTGAATCAGTTAAATTTTGCTGTAAAAGCGGTGGCAGATATGGTGTGCTCGAAGCTGCAGAAATTCGCCTGATTATGCCATGATAAAAGTGTAAAATCAGGGTATTGTAAAATGATGCACGTGGAGATTGATTATCCGAATGAATAAGGTGTAAGGATCTTTTTAACGTGTGTGAATCGCGGCATAACGGTTTCACATGGTGCAATCCTGATTGTATTTCAACGCTTACAATGATACTTTGCACAGCGGTAAGATATCTTTTAAAAGCTGGTTTGATGCACCTTCTGTGCTGATTCCGGCGGGTAATAATTATCAGTAAAAAACGCGGGCGGGTATCTGAATGGGCTATAAAAATCTGCAGGAATGTGTCGGAGATCTTCAAAAACGCGGCATGCTGGTGAGAGTTGATGCGCCGCTTGATCCCCATCTGGAAATCGGCGCGTTGCAGCGGCGTGTGTATCAGGCGGGAGGGCCGGCGCTGCTGTTTACGAATGTGGCCGGGAGCCATTTCCCGCTGCTGGGCAACCTGTTCGGAACGCTGGAGCGGACCCGTTTCATCTTCCGCGATACGCTGGACGACATCCGCCGCCTTGTAGAGCTCAAAATAACCCCTTTTTCACTGTTTAAACATCCGCTGGATATCGTCAAGGCTCCTCGTGCGGCCTATCATCTCCTTCCTGCCGTCACATCGAAAGCTCCGGTGCTGGAATGTTCCACAACCCTTTCCGCTCTGCCGCAGATCGTCTCATGGCCCGGGGATGGTGGTGCATTTTTGACACTGCCGCAGGTGTACAGTGAAAGTCCGGCACATCCCGGCTTTGCCAAATCCAATCTGGGAATGTATCGAATCCAGATTTCCGGAAACAGCTATCAGCCGGACAAACAGGCCGGACTGCACTATCAGATTCATCGCGGCATCGGCGCCCACCATGCAGAGGCAATTGCCCGGGGTGACCTGCTGAGGGTTAACATCTTTCTGGGCGGGGCGCCTGCCATGACGGTTGCGGCGGTTATGCCGCTGCCGGAAGGGATGCCGGAGATATCCTTTGCCGGTCTGCTGGCCGGTCATCGTATCCCGATGGCCAGGGTTCCGGGGCATCTGCCGGTCTCTGCAGAGGCCGATTTTTGCATCAGCGGCATCGTTCATCCGGCCAAAACCTTGCCGGAAGGCCCTTTTGGCGACCATCTCGGCTATTACAGCCTGACTCACGAATTTCCCTATATAGAAGTTGATGCGGTGTACCACCGCCGGGATGCCATTCTTCCCTTTACGACCGTTGGGCGGCCACCGCAGGAAGATACCAGTTTCGGTGCTTTCATCCATGAACTGACCGGCCCGTTGATACCGACCGTTGTGTCGGGGGTGAAGGAGGTGCATGCCGTTGACGCTGCCGGTGTCCATCCGCTGCTGCTGGCGATTGCCGCCGAGCGTTATGTCCCCTATGCAGCTGTCCGCCAGCCGCAGGAACTGTTGACTGTTGCCAACGCCATTCTCGGTCAAGGGCAGCTGTCGCTTGCCAAATATCTGCTGATTGCGGCAAACGAGGATGCACCGGATTTGCACACCCATGACATTGCCGCATTCCTGAGGCACATGCTGGAGCGTGCCGACTGGCGCACCAATCTGCACTTCCAGACGGCGACAACGGTTGATACTCTTGATTACAGCGGCTCCGGACTAAACGAGGGATCAAAAGTGGTTATTGCCGCCGCCGGTCCGGTGCGACAGAAGCTGGCAACGGAATTGCCTGCCGGACTTGAGCTGCCGGCAGGATTTGGACCGGCCACTCTCTGTCTGCCGGGCATTCTGGCTATTCAAGGGCCTCCGACAGTGCAGGGGAGGGGGGAGAGTGATCCGCTACTTGACGATTTCAGCCGTTTCTATGATGAGCGCACTGCCTTTGACGGTTTTCCGCTGATCGTGATCTGTGATGACAGCCGATTCACGGCCGCGACGCTCAACAACTTCCTCTGGGTGACCTTTACCCGTTCCAATCCGGCGGTCGATATCTACGGCATTCGTCAGGAAATCCGCGGCAGGCACTGGGGGTGTAGCGGCGCACTGGTGATCGATGCCCGGATCAAGCCGTTCCATGCCCCCCCTCTGGTGGATGATCCGGCGGTGGAGCGTAACATCGACGCACTTGGCGCACCCGGTGCCCCGCTTCACGGAATAATCTGATAGGCAGACCGCAGCGATGGTCACCCGCTCTCGAACCACATTCTATGGCAAACTTACCGCACCAATCGCCGCCGCATTCCGGTAATAGCAATCGGAAACGTTATCAGGTACCAGATCGTGAGATAGGCAATAGCGATCAAATTCGACCAGCTTAGTCTGCCGAGCGCAAAAGCACGGCATAATTCGACTAAGTGAGTAAGAGGTAGCGTTTTCGCGAAAAGTTGTGCCCAACCCGGTAAATTGCCGAGCGGGAAAAAAGTGCCGGAGAAGAGAAACATTGGCGTTATAAACAGAAAAATTGGTAAGTTGAGAGTTTCAATTGTCGGGACTATAGACGTACAGACCATTCCAGCGCATGCGAAAGCAAGGCCTCCAAGAAAAGCCACCGGCAACAGCAGCAAAGCGTCCGGGAAGTGCAATAAACCGAAACAAGTTATGATGATCATCATGAGTGCCGTGCCGATGACCGCCTTGGTTGCGCCCCAGAGGATTTCGCCTGTGATGATTTCTTCAATTGTAAGCGGGGTTGCCAGCATAGCGTCGAACGTTTTCTGATAATACATCCGCACAAAAGAACCGAAGGTGTTCTCAAAAAACGAGCTCTGCATGATGTTAATAGCGATTAGTGCCGGTGCGATATACGCCGTATACGCTGTTGCTTTGCCACCGTAGGATAATACACCTACCAATCCACCGAGACCGACGCCGAATGCCGCAAGATAGAAAAGAGGCTCAAGCAGAGGCGGTACAAAAGAGATCTTCCACGTCTTTTTATAGACCCGAAGATTACGCTGCCATACGCGTATAAAGCGTTTGCTTATATTAAAACCGATCACTCTCGCAACTCCCTTCCTGTTAACCGCAAAAAGACATCCTCCAGAGTTGCCGGACGAAGCATGCACCCTTCACGACAGTGCTCGCCGAGTAAATCACGGTAAAGACTCTCACCGTCATTGCTGTAGATAATCAACCTCTGACCTACATCCTCATAGGCAACACCTTTTTCTTTAAGCACCTGACGAAGTTCTGAACACGGTGCGATAACTTCAATGACACTTTTTCCAACATGTTCCTGGATAAGGTCGAGTGGCGCTCCTTCAATCAGAATCTTGCCTTGATCCATAATTATCAGTCGATCGCATAGTCGCTGCGCTTCGTCCATATAGTGCGTTGTTAGTAACGTTGTGAGACCGCGCTGTTTCAAATCATCTAGGCGGCTCCATAACTGATGCCGAGACTGTGGATCAAGTCCGCTGGTTGGTTCGTCCAGAATGAGTAGTTGTGGTTCGTTGAGCAGGGCTCGTGCCAGAACAAGGCGCCGCTTAAGGCCTCCAGACAGCTCCATAACGTTGGCATGCTCACGGCCTTCCAAAGCAGTAAACTGTAACAGTGACATTACCCGGTCATTGACAAGATTCGACGGTATATTGAAATAGGCGGCAAATGTTTCCAAATTCTGACGCACGGACAGATCCGGATCAAGATTGTCTTCCTGCTGGCACACACCAATTTTAGCTTTTATGGATCTCCACGCCCCATCACAGTCCGTGCCGAAAAGACGCAACCGGCCGCTCTCCCGTGGGGTAAACCCGTAGAGCATGCGAATTGTGGTCGTCTTGCCGGCTCCATTCGGACCGAGCAGGCCGAAACATTCACCTGCTTGTACGGTAAAGCTAATTCCGTCAACCGCGACAGCTGAACCATAAGACTTGCGTAAGTTTTCAACTTCAATTATTGCCGCCATGGGTATCCTTTCGGCCGGTTTGAGACAGTGAAGGTAACTATGCCAAAATTCAATCGAACTGACAATTATTTGCTGCCCCCGGTCGTGAATAACGGTGATAGGGCAGTAGCCAAAACATTTCTGCAGAATTGCTCAGTAAACACTTTGCACTTTGCTAACTTTGAAAAAGTGCCCCTTGATCTTGTTTCTGCCCAGGCAGGAAAGGGCCAGCTCGACGCTTGAACGCACGATCGCCACATAAGTGCAGCCATCCAGGACGTCAATCTTGCCGACCTCGCTTCCCGCAATACCACCCTCACCGGTCAGGGCGCCGAGTACATCGCCGGGGCGCAGTTTGTTTTTGCGACCGCCGTTGATGCAGAGGGTCACCATGGCGGGAGCGGGAGGTTTGCCGGCCGCCGTCGGCAGCATTGGTATTTCCCCCCGGGCGATGCTGATGCCGAGAGCACTTTCGATCGCCTGCACCCGCCGGGTCTCGTGCGTTGTCATCAGACTGAGTGCCAGTCCCTGTTCACCGGCACGTCCGGTCCGGCCGATGCGGTGGGTGTGAATCTCCGGGTTGCGGGGTAACTCGTAGTTGATGACTGCGGCGAGTTCCTTGATATCGAGACCACGTGCGGCCACGTCGGTTGCCACCAGCACCGAGGTGCTCTTGTTGGCAAAGCGGACCAGTACCTGATCACGTTCCCGCTGCTCCAGGTCGCCATGAATGGCCAGCGCGGCAAATCCTTTCTCAGACAGCGCGGCAGCTACCTCCTGACACTCGACTTTGGTGTTGCAGAAGACCAGGGTTGATTCCGGGGAAAAGTGCATGAGAAGTTGCGCTACCGCTGCGGTCCGTTCCTCAGGCTCCACCTCATAGAAAACCTGCTCGATAGCGTTTTCGTCATGAGTTTCGTCGACGCTGATCTCGACCGGTTCGTGCTGGAGTGTTGCACTAAGCGCTGTAATCGCCGTCGGATAGGTCGCAGAGAAGAGCAGCGTCTGCTTCTTTTTGGGGGTGGCGGCGATAAGTGTGCTGATATCTTCCAGAAAACCCATATCAAGCATGCGATCGGCCTCGTCGAGCACCAGCGTCTGCAGGGACGTGAGATCAAGGCTTCCCCGGCGCAGGTGGTCGAGGAGACGGCCGGGTGTGCCGACCACCACATGGGCGCCATGTTCGAGGGAGGCGAACTGGGGACCGAAAGGAACGCCGCCGCAGAGGGTCAGAATCTTGATGTTGTCGGTAAAGCGGGCCAGGCGTCGCAGCTCTTTGCCGACCTGGTCGGCCAGCTCGCGGGTGGGGCAGAGCACCAACGCCTGAACGTTCGAAGATGCCGCCTCAAGGTGCGTCAGCAGGCCGATGCCGAAGGCAGCGGTCTTGCCGCTGCCGGTCTTCGCCTTGGCAATTACGTCCTTACCGGCGAGAATCAGCGGCAGGGTGTGAGCCTGAATGGGCGTCATTTCGGCATAGCCGAGTGAGGCGAGGTTCTTGATCATGGGACTCTTTAAGTGGAGCGCGGAAAAAGCTTTTGTGGTCATGGGATACTCTCTTTTTGACATGTGATTCATACACTGGTACTTATTATGAGACCTGTTAATCTGGTTTGGTTTGCTATAATAGCAGCAGTAGGCGTTATGGTGGGGAGAATTACGTGTAAAAATATCAATTTCTGATCAAGGAGAGTGTGCACATGTCAACAAAGTCAAAAAAAATCGTAGTATCAGCGGTTGTAACGGTAGCAACTTTGATACTGATTCAGGCAATTCCTTACGGCAAGAACTACACCAATCCCCCCGTTATCCGCGAGCCATCATGGGATAGCCCTGCCACTCGCGCTCTTGCAAAACGTGCCTGTTTCGACTGCCACAGTAACGAGACCATCTGGCCATGGTACGCTCACATTGCCCCGGCCTCCTGGTTGGTGCGGTACGATGTAGACGAAGGGCGAAGTAAACTGAATTTTTCCGATTGGCAATATGGTGCGCGTAAAGCAGAGAATCCTGACAAGATTGGCAGTGAAATCAAAGAAGGAGACATGCCGCCTATTCAATTTCGCTTGGCTCATCCGGAAGCGCGATTGACTGATGCCGAGAAAAGCCAGCTCATTGACGGGATTAAGGCCACATTTCTCCGTCACTGACTCATAATTAAATAGTCCCTATTCACCACAATTCAGCTCAAATGTATTTTCAAAACCGGCCTCCTGATCCGGGCAATTATCAGCAGGTTGTATGTTAGGTCGTCTATGAAAAGCGCCATGCGCAGGATACATCTCGGCCGAGTCCTTAAAATTGCGGCGCTTGCCATCGTTGGTTTCCTGTCGCTGCTGCTGGTAGGTCTGTATTTCCTCCCGGCACTTGTCAGTAGCCATGCGGTGCAGAACCGGATTCAGCACTCTCTCTCCACATCCATGAAACGGAATGTGTCCTGGACCGGCTTCGCCATGACCTGGTCCGGCGGCCTGACGCTCTCCGGGTTTACGCTCGGCGATGGAGCCGCGCCGCTTCTGAAATCCACTGTTGAGCAGATCGTTATTGCCCCGTCAATTGGTCGTGATGTCGATGGACACTTCGGCATCACCCTCGCGGTCCGGATACGTAACGTTCGGGCTGACCTTGCTCCCGGCCCCGCCAAGCCACCACCGCCACCATCGGGTAAAGACCCGTTGACGCTGCTGGCCGAGTCGATCCAGCGCATCCAGGGACTCGACTATCCGTTGCCGGTCGATCTGCACGTCATGGTTGACGTCGCGCCACTGCAGCTCTCGTACCGGATACCCGGAAGGCAGCTGCTGTTGCAGGATTTCTCGTTCCGTCTGGCGATGCCCTCGTTGGCTGCCAAGCCGGTAACGGCGGAGGTGCATGGCCTGATATCGGTGGATGGGCGAAAGGTCGGGAACGTCAGTCTGAACGCGAAGGTAAGCGATCTGGTAACACAAGAGCGGCGAATTCATCTCGCCTCTGCGCTCTTTGCCGTCGATGCTGCTGCTCCCGGTACAAGGATGACCCTGTCCGGCGGACTCAGCCAGAATGACGGTTTTGCGGCGCGCTGCACGCTGGACCTGCCTGTGTTACTGGCGGTTGCCAAGCCCTTTGTTCCCGCCACAGTTCCGCAGCTTGAGGGGACTATTGGGGCTCTACTCCGGGCGAAGAGCGATGACAACCGTGATCTGCGCGCCACGGTGACGCTGGAAGGAACCGGCCTCGCCGCACGCGGCGGTTCGCTGAAGGCACGGCGGGTGGGCCCGATTGATCTGACACTGCGGCAGCAGATCGTCACCGACCATGTCAAACAGCGGGTAGATTTTCCCGGCGGCACCATGGCGATTCGGGGGCTGATCGATGCCGTGTGGAGCGCAAAGGTTATCCGTCCGACAGAGCCGGGACGGTCGCTGGATGTCACGTTCGGCCCGCTGCGTCTTGATATGGCCCGCGCACTTTTTCTGGCCGCCCCGTTTCTCCCGCCC
>JAQUCQ010000158.1 GCA_028686145.1 Desulfuromonadaceae bacterium
CATGCACTGGTTCTAAAAATCGACCTCAAAGTTACCATCTTTATTGAATTTCCTGAAACTCAAATTACGGAACATTAGACACATAGGTTCCCTTTAGTTTCCAACTTTATTTTCATCCCACAATGGCCAAAACTATTATTTCATCGAGGTTTGAATCTAATTATGGAAGCTATAAATGACAGGCTTTTGAGAAGAGCAGAAGAACGAGAAAAATTATACAACAGCGAACTTAAAAAATAGAAGCTAAAGTGATCGCTTTGAATTTTTAGGGATAGCAGTGTTTTTCGACAGAATTTTCGGCGGTTCCGGCTTGTAACCCCTGGAGATCATCTCCGCTCGCGACCTTTTTTTGCGATCTCGTCGCAGCGTTCGTTTTCAAGGTGGCCATTGTGGCCCCGGACCCATTGGAACTGGACGTGGTGTTTTGGGGCCAACCCGAGCAGCCTTTCCCACAAATTGAGCATAGTTTGAACCTCAGATTAACCTCCGTTATTCCGAATCGGTCATCATCAATCTTTCCTTAATCGATTTACTCATAGTAAAATGCGTAGTCCTGCGTTCAGGAATATCAATAATTTTCCCATTTTTCGGATTTTTAACGGTCTTCCCCTTCAAAGTTCGGGTTGAAAAAACACCAAACCCACGAATTTCAATTTTCCTCCCGTCAACGAGAGCTGAATCAATTGCTTCAAGGATAATATCAACTGCTTTGGAGATGTCTTGCTTGCTATTTGATTCAAGTTTAGCCGCGATTTGTTCTACAAGTTCGTGTTTAAGCATTTTTTTCAATGGTATTTATTTTTCAGGATTTTTATTTTTCACAGGCCGGCCAGCACCAGATTGTTTTTGCACCCAGGCAACCGCGTCGTATGGAAATATCCAGCCAGAATTGGTATGTACGCCACCTGGAATTTCACTTGCGAGTTGCCTGATTCTTGATGAAACAACACCGGAAGCGGTAGCCAATTCTCTGGTTGAGAGTCCTGATGTTATTTTAATGAGATCTACCGGGTCAATACAGGCAGTTTTGACAGCTAAATAGAGATGATTGCTATTTATAAAAGGGTATTTTTCAGCATACATTTTTATTTCTTCGTCAAGTTCGCTAATCTGATTAGGATTATTTTCATTTTTTATGATAGCGGTTGATTTTTTTAAATAGCAATAGACTATTTGCAAGTCAGCCAATATAATATCTTCTGTAAGCAGTCGTTTTGTCACTGAATAAACGGCATTTAGCTTTTTTTCAATTTCTCTTTGTCCGTTCTCTAGGAGGTTTTTTTCAAAATCTTCAAATTGTTGAATGTTTGTTGTTATCTGGCCAATGATCATAGAAATTATTCCTATTGATTTGTTCCGTTTTAGCAAGCCAGCTTCTCGCTGGATTTCAAGATTGCACAAGCCTCTTGTCGGCGGTGCTGCGCCTCAGCGTCCGCTTTAGCGTCCGCTTCCCGCTGCTCGGCTCCTTCGGCCCAGCGGATCATTGCATTGACTTCTCCCATGACCAAGGCGCGGCCTTGTTGGACCACGGCTTGGCGGTAGGTGTCACATCGCTGATCAGCAAGGCAAACCTCGACAAGAGGAATACAATCCTCAGATTGGTCCGGCAAGACGGTCAGCGCCGCAAGCGCAGCGCGATACTGATCCAAGCGTCGATCAATTGCAATTCTTACATATACGGCAATGGACATGGCAGTGAGTGCGGCCAAGAATGCGAGTACAGATGCGTCTGTGAATGCGCCAGGCTCTCCGGCAATGAATAGGGTAACGAATGCGGGTGCGACTACGAATGCCAGCACGACAGCGAGTCCAAGCGTGGCAGCAGCGAATGCGAGCACGGCAGCGAGTGCGAGTGCTGCTTTCCAGCTCAATAGACCGATTGACCCAAGAACCAGCGGGACGACCAAGATTAGGACGATAATAAGCATCAAGTGTGCAAGGAATATCCTTGTTTGCACTTTAATCTTTCCCTCCAGCCCTTTCCGTTCCTGATCGATCTCTTGCTGTGTCGGTGGAGTGGTGTTCACCTCGAATTTCATATTTCATTCCTTATCATTTCGTTGCAGATTAATTGAAATCGTTCCACGATTTACCATCAAAAAGATTGAGCAGTTCTCCGTACAGAACAATATTTAGCCTATTCCGCCAACAATTCAAATCGATGGCAGCTTGATTCAACGGTGATAGGGACGGTGCGGTAATCCTGGAGAGCGATAAATGCGCCATGATTTTCAATGCGCCCATAGCGGAACATTTTCCAAATCAGGTCCAGGCCAAAAACGGCAACGGCCTGATTGATGAACAAATCCTGGTGCTCAAGGGCTTCGGCCATGGAGCAGGATGGAGCGTTTGCATCCTCGGAATCTTCCAGGTTGGGGAAGAAATGGAAAATATTTGGCAAGGTTGGCACGCCGCCTTCCGGCTGAGTGACTCCTGGATTCATCCCGAGCACCACTTGGCCGCTGTTCTCAGAGTTGCCCAAATCGAGCCAATAACAGCTATCCGTCATTTTCTCCAGCTCTTCCGAAATCAACCGCCGACAGGCCACGTTATCCACGGCGCTGATCACAAAATCAGGTCGCTGGATATACTCCCAAACAGCCGGGGAAAAGTATTCTGCATAGCTCATCCAGTGGCCACCGTAGAACCGGTTGATCCGCTCGACCAACACCCGTCCTTTGCTGCATCCCACGTCAGCCGGGGAGAAGAGTTGACGCCCTATGTTTGATTCGGAAACAGTGTCGGGGTCCAAAACGGTAACTCGCAGGCCGGTTCCATGCCCCAGGCCGAGAATGGCGGCATTGATCCGAGCAAGCCCGGTCAACACCTGCGAACCGGTCCCGCCGCAACCAATCAGCAGCACCTCAACTGGATCGTATGGATTCAATATTTGTGGCTTGGTGTAGTGATACATCATTTGAGTAACCCCTCCAGGGTGTAGGGCGATTTCACAAGCATTTTGGTAGGAAATTCTTCTTTCCCATCTAATGATTCCCAAAACTCCTTGAGATTGATGTCCGCGTAGATGGAACCGGAAGGATGGGAAAAGTCAGCCTCAAACCAGAATTTTTCCCAGGTCGCTATTGCATCCTCCGGTGTTGTGCAATTCTTCGCATCAAAGTTGCCAGTGCATACACTCCCGCTATCATTGGTATTCCAGGATGGCATGTGGTACAAGGCGGTCCCAGGCTTTGGTCTATTCCTTTTGTTTTTCAACGCAAATACTCTGATTGAGTGAGAGCGTACATGAAATACCATTGACGGCCACGGCACGTTGAAACGCATGTTTCCAGTAAAAAGTATAGGTGCCACATGTGATTTAAGCCAAAAAATGCACTCATAGCCTTTCATTGCTGAATCTGCACGCCACATCAATACATTTTCTGGCAGAATTAATCTTTCGTTTGTGCTTTGTTCTTTGAACAAAGAGAATATATTTTCCGCTTCACTTTCGGTTAACGGTCTACCTGCTCCAAGAGATTGTTTGCCATTGTGATATAAAATATCATGAATTTCGACATAAGGTTTTGATTTTTTAAAATGCAAATGACCTTGATTTTCCTTATCTAGTTCGTAATAGATTGAAATTGTCTTCTTGAGTTGAAGCATTACAGTTCACCATCTGTGATAATGTCATTGACAATGGCAAGCGCATCGATAAAGGCGCTGTGTGCTTTTTTTAAAAAATATATTTTATCGATATTGCGATTCATGTATATAAACTTGTCGTTAACGTACCCATTTTCCCAATGATATTGATAGTGGTCATTCAACCAATCAGTGTAGCATTCATTTTCGAGAGTCAGGACAAAACAATTAAACATTGAAAAATTAATAGAATCGTCTTCATAACAATCGCCACTATCGCTTTCGGCTTTGTCAAATTCCTTCCAATTATTGAAATTATCTAAGATTAATTTTATAAGTTCGATGATTTTATCATTATAATGCTCATGCGATTCGATATTTGCCTGAATGCAATTTATTTCATGCAGGATGTTTTCGTCCCCTAATTTCATTTTTTCAAAATAATCATTTTCAATTTCTTTGTAACTATCCATTAATTCATTGCATTCAATATGCGATTCATATTCATATACATCGCCGTCGTCTCTGTCACCAATTTGGTCTCTGATTACATCGTGATATTCAAGAAAGTTTTGGCAGTAATGAGAGAGTAAAACAACGCAACTGATGATAGCATTGTATGCCAATACGCTATTTTTTTTGATGCCAAGCAATTTATCTAATTCTATTATCTGATTTTCAATGATGATTTGGTAGGTAAATTCTATCTCTACTCCGTTGCTTCCTTTTTCATGATTAACCGTAACTTCATGTTTTCTCAATATGTCAATCAGCAATCTGAAAACATCACCAGTTGTCGCATTGTCGTCAATCTCAATATCAGCAACCGATGGATCGATATACAGGCAGGCGAGGTATAGGGGTTCGATTTCGCGTGCATGGACTCCTGTTGAATGATTGACTCTTGGCTTGGTATCCAATATTTGCTGGAGCAACAATTCATTCATGGCAATAGGTCAATGCTGTCTTGATGGATAATGCGAGGTTGCCGGTTAGTATCGTTCCGATGGTATTCATTGATGGACGATGCAAATTTCCGATGAAACTCCGTATGTTTCGCCAGTCGTTTGATTTCAAGGCGCTCCGAGGCCGTTTTATCGGCCCCGGAACTGTACCTTTTCTCGAACCAGTCCTTGACCTTCATTTCATCCCTTGGTCCCGGCCTTGGGAGTAAAATTGTAGATGATCCGGTCTTTGCCTGTGATCGGTCCTTGAATAGTCGCAGCGGCCAACTCAGGGTATTGATCGCAATACAGTTGCTTGACCATTTCCGGTGAAGCCGCGGGGTTGGGATCGGTCAGTTCGACACGCAATGAACCTGACTCCAAGATGAAAACCCTCGGCATTCCCTTGATTATCATTGCCATTACGCCACCCCAAAAAGTGATTGTTGCTTTTCCTCAACCTGGAAGTGGACCCCCATTTCCTCGGCATCATGTCCTGTAATTTTTTTCAGTTCCGATGAGAGTTTGCCATGCCGAGCCTTTTCCTGGCACTCCGGCAGGGCCGCAAGGATCGTGAGCAGGTTGGCGCCACTGAGCAACGCCTTGTAGGCATCATCGTTGATCGATAAAGCGAGTAGTTTGTGCTGCATCCCTTCATCACATGGTCCAGCACAACGATTCTTGGCAATTGACGGCTCAATTTTGGCTTTTGCGAGGCGTTTTTGATATTCAGCCTCCTGAGCCATGATTTCCTTTTTCAATGCCTCCAGGCTGTCCATCTGTGGCAACATCTCCGTCTGGTATAGTTTGATTCTCGCCAACACACCGTCCTGGGGACAATCGAGTTCATCAAATTTTCCGCCAATGACAAATGGCTGACCCTTGATTTTATCCCCATCGTAAAGCGTTACAGCGACCCACATCCCTCTTTCATTTGCCGAGTGGCAAGTGATCACCAATCGCTCAGTCTCATTTGCCAGCAGGCTACCGATAAATCGCATGGCCCCATTCATAATTTTCTCCTGATTCGTTTTGGATATTGCCAATGTTCCTTGCTTTCATGTCTGTCATTATACCCAATGGGTACACGCAAGGCAATAAAAATATCACGGGTGTTAAAATTATTTAGCTGACCGATATTGTGAGAAAATTCCGAATAAGCGAACAATGCTCGCAAAAATCGACGGCTAGGCAGGGGAGGGGGGGGCGGCAAGGCCGCGAGGGCCGCGTCGTTGCCGGGGGCGAAGCCAAGAAGGCCGAAGGCCGCCAACCGGGGAGGCTCTCCGGAAAGGCCCAGCCGGGCCGAAGAGTAGTTGCGGAGGGTGAAACGGTTCTGCAGGAGGGTTGTCAGGGCACCTTTCTCGCCAGCGGCCCAAGGGTTTCCTTCCCCCCTCAAGGGATGCAGTTTACGATCTGGCAGGATTCCGCAGCGCTTAATTCCGCACTGCGGCCTCTATGCGACCACGTTGACCTGCTCGTCCATTATCCGTCCAAAGCGGCCGTTGCCGCCAGGGTTTAAGGAGCCGCTACTCCAAAATAGCTGCAACCTACTACAAAAACGTGTTGTAGCGCCTGAGCTATTTTGATTCAATAGCAAGCAAGACGTTCAGTGAGAGCCGATTGAATTTTTTTCCATCCTGACTTTCTGGGATTGGACTTACACGCTGCTTCTACAATATCTACCAATGCGACTGCTTCCTTTTTATCGATAATCAATATAAATTCCTGTGGCAACTTGCCTTGAACAGGTTCTTCATTGAAAATTTTCATAAAATTTCTCGATATTATCCATCAATGAAATTTGTCGTGTTACAATTCGATAATCTGCCTTTCGGCCTCATTGAGAGCGTCTAGGGCGAAGTCGTCAGTTTCAGACTCAATTGCCAAGTTGTTGCAAATGTCAGCACAAACCATTTTTGTTGTTTTTATTGCGAACTCAATTTTTTCATCTTCGCTGAGAGAATCCCATTGATTAGATTTGCCAGCGGCCTTATTCCATTCGTTGCGGATAAAATCTAAATTAAGCATAACAATCACGCTCCACCGGACCCGCGAAACGTCCGGCTCAAAATTCAGGATTCACACCGGTCGCGGCCCGGTGAATCGATTTATTTTTATCAATGGCCTCAAAATCCCGGCAATCGACCTTGCCGTGGATCAATTTCTGCTCCTGCATCATTCTCGCCTTCATCACGACATGCGGCTCGAAGGCGATTGGCGCGTCGGTTGATCCCCGGCATGTAATCTGCTCCGAGTGGCCGCGAGCCCATTATTCCAACCTGTCGGGTGAGTTTTTCGGGAGCCTCGACTGGTGTAAGCCAGGACCGCCAATTTTCAGGATCGTTTGATTGATCAGTACACATATTGTTGACCATTATCCATTCCATCTCTGAGCAATCTTCAAACAAGCCTTGCAAGTGATCCTGGGGATATATGGATTCTCTTTTTCATCGAACCAATCGTCCCTGGTCTGTGTTGACCACTGCTTGCCTGTGTTGATCGAGCATAGGAATGCACCAGCCGGGCGATGCAACTTTCCTTCGTGCAGGTCTTCCAGCAGGAGAATATGCTCAACAGTGGCCCGATTTCGCCCGTCACCGTTATTGTTTTCGTTGAGGCCGCTCAGCACGTCTTTAATCCCGGCACACCAGGGAACTGGTATTTTTAAGCTCGCGTTGAACTGTTCCGCCTCTGCTCTCGCTTCCCTTAATCGGTCGTTTGTGGCCTGTTCCTGAGCAATCTTTTGCTGTGTGACCCGCTCCAGTCGAGCAGCCTCCTCGATCTCATACTCGTCCTGCCGGCAACAATAAAAGAATCGGTCCAGCCATACGTGATCGACGGTCCCTGGCGGTAACGCTTCCGTGAGATAGAGCATTTCCCCACCGACATTTATTTCTAATCCGGTGGCGCCAACTATGTATGGGGCATCAGCGCTTTTATCGCGGTTGAACCAACGCGGATCGAGAAAAACAGGCGCTGCGAGCTTTAAAATTCTCATCGGTAACTTTCAACTCAATCCAGGTAATACACCTTGCGCTGAACTAGG
>JAQUCQ010000159.1 GCA_028686145.1 Desulfuromonadaceae bacterium
CAGAAAAAGAAAACCAACCATGATTCGCATCAGCGCATAACACTGGGTACTGAATTTCGACATGAATGATGACATGATTACACCTCCCGGTTGATACCGGTGCGGCAGACTAAATGCCCGCACCTGAGGATTATTTTAGTCTTTTATGTAATATTTGCAATTAGTGAAAGAGGGGGGGAAGGTAATATTGAATCCGGGAATGACGCAGCATCTATAGTTTTGCACTGATTGTGTCGGCGTTTCAACGCCTTCCACCAAGTATTGAGCCCAGTACACCGCGGACAATAGCCCGGCCCACCTGACTTCCCACCGAGCGGGCGGCACTCTTTGCCAGTGCCTCCACGATCCCCTCACGACGTCTTCCTCCGGTCCCCGCGACTCCGCCAAATAGACCACCCAGTATTTCACCATAGACGGTGTCTGGCGAAGAAGAACCCGAAATAGGCCGGTTCTGGGCAGCTGTCTCTGTCTGAACGGCCTGTTCGGCACGTGCTTTCAGAATCTCGTATGCCGATTCACGGTCGACCGAATTTTCATAAACACCTGCAACCAGCGAAGTCTCAAGCAGCTGGCGTCGCTGGTCGGCATTGATCGGACCGATCTGGGAATGAGGTGGTATGATAAAAGCGCGTTCAACAATTCCGGGTTGCCCATTATTGTCAAGACAGGATACCAACACCTCGCCCACACCCAGTTCCGTGATAATCTTTTCTTCGTCCAGGGTATTGTTGTCGCGCATGGTCTCTGCTGCAGCCCTGACCGTTTTCTGGTCGCGGGGGGAAAATGCACGCAGAGCATGCTGGAACCGGTTGCCCAATTGCGAAAGAACCTTGTCCGGGATGTCCGCAGGGCTCTGGGTGACAAAGTACACTCCGATCCCTTTGGAGCGGATTAAGCGCACTATTTGTTCGATCTTTTCCAGGAGCGCAGTTGGAGCATCGGTAAATAACAGATGGGCTTCGTCAAAGAAAAATACCAGTTTCGGCTTGTCCAGATCGCCTGCTTCCGGCATGTTTTCGAACAGTTCGGAGAGCAACCATAGCAGCAGGGTGGCATAGAGTTTGGGTGACTGCATTAGCCTTTGGGCCGAAAGGATGTTTACGACACCGCACCCCTGATCGGTCTGCATCAGATCATTAATGTTAAGCATTGGCTCACCGAAAAGCCTGTCACCACCCTGGCTCTCGAGGGAAAGCAGTCCGCGCTGGATTGCACCGATGCTGGCGGCGGAAATGTTGCCATATTCTGTAGTAAAGTTTTTAGCGCTGTCCCCGACAAATTGAAGCATTGCCCGTAAATCCTTCAGATCGAGCAGGAGCAGTCCATTATCATCAGCCACTTTGAACACCAGATTAAGCACTCCACCCTGGGTCTCGTTCAGATCAAGTATCCGTGCCAGCAACAGGGGACCCATGTCAGAGACGGTAGTGCGAACCGGGTGCCCCGTCTCCCCGAATGGATCCCAGAGAGTTACCGGGTACGCACGGAACTGATGGTCGCCAACCCCAAGTTTTTCCAGCCGTTCCACTACTTTATCGTTGCCGCCGCCACTCTGTGAAATGCCGGACAGGTCTCCTTTTATATCAGACATGACACAAGGAACTCCAATTGAGGAAAATTGCTCGGCAAGCGACTGCAGTGTGACTGTTTTTCCCGTGCCGGTGGCACCAGTGATTAATCCGTGCCGGTTTGCCATGTTGGGAAGAATGAAAAATTCGGAGTGGTTATTTTTGGCAATCCTGAGTGGAGCGGTCATGGCGTATTTTCCTTTATGCACAGTAATATTGGTGGTACTGACCAGATCAAAGTCAAAGTGTACCATAAGAAATACAAAACAATAATCATTAGGTGAGCGTTTTGAAAACCGTGCGAATTCCGGAATAGCCGCAGGCTGGACGATCCAGGCCCGGCCAATTGATAGTGGAAGTTCTGTGCTTGATAGTGCATACTAACCACGGTAAGCAACCATTTGGTTGCCTTGGATGTGCCACTAACGCGAGAAGCGCATAAATTAATCTGCTGGAGTCACCGTATGCACGTAGACCTGAAAGTGCTCAAGAACCTGATCCACAAACGAGCCGATGAGATTGAAAAAATCGTTGCCGGAACCGGCTATCTGGCTAGAACAGTCATCGGTGTCGGCACCTTTCTCCTCGACAATGAGGGGGATGTCGATCTGCTGTCCGCCAAACAAAGGGTTATCTTCGAAAAATTTCTTCTGCCGTTGGTGGAGTCGTCTCATCGGTAGCCCGCTCGTATAGACAAAACGGAGCAAACCCGGCAACAAGGACAATCGCTTCGGTCACCTTGTTTCCTGCTGATGCCACTCGGTAGACCTATGCCCCCCCTGCTTTCCCGGTGTACAGTTCCTCTAACATTCTGTGGAGCTCGGCAATGGCGACGTTCTGTGCTTCAAGATTTTCCAGAATGGCCCGAATTTCGGTTTCCGCCTTCAGGTTGACTTCATAATCGATGTGCGCTTCGATTCGGTCGTGATCAGCCTTCCGGTTCTGGCTCATCATGATCATCGGGGCTGTATATGCTGCTTGAAGTGACAACACAAGATTCATGAGGATGAAGGGGTAGGGATCCCAATGCCGTATCCAAGCGGTAACATTGAGGATTACCCACACGGTGAGCAGGATGGACTGGCCGATGATGAAGTGCCAGGAACCCACCTTTGCGGCGATCCAGTCTGCCGCTTTCTGGCCCACCGTCAGCTGCTCTTTGATGACTTCGTTGACATTCTTTATCGGGCTGTGTTTGTGCCGGTAGGGCGGCGGAAATACGGGATGTCTCATGGCTGACTCCTTGTTGCACGTGTGGAAAATTATCGATAGAGATTACCATTCAACCACGTCAGGGCGTTTGCGACGCCTTTTTCATCTCTCCCCCAAGCGCTTGATAGAGCGTCATCATGTTTTTAAGACGGTTGAGACGGTTCGCGGCCACCGTGTTTTCGGCGTTTCTTCGGCTCTCCTGGGCATCAAGCCACGGCTGCACGTCCGTATAGCCGGCGCGATAGCGAATTTCTGCCAACTGTTCGGCCTGACGCGCCAATGCAAGAGCTTGCTCCCGCTGCACACCCTCTGCCTCAAAGTGGTCATGAGCAGACAGGGCATTTTCCACATCCCCAAGAGCGGCATACAGAGTCTGCCGGAAATTGACAACCGCCTCCTCATACGCCGTTTCCGATATTTTTACATTCAACCGCATGGTATTCCACTGCAGGAACGGTAACATCACGCCGGCACCCAGAGCGGCAACAGGGTTTTGTAAGATGTTTGCCAGACTGGTGCTGCTGCTCCCGAGATTTCCGGTCAGGGTGATTGATGGATAATAGCTGGCACGGGTTGTATCAATATTTACCAGATATTCCCGCAGGCGCAATTCCGCTGCACGCAGGTCGGGCCTTTGGCCCAGCAGGCTTGCCGGCAAACCGGGCTCAATGGCAGGTAGTTTGCCGTCCGGTAGTCTTTGGCGTTCAGGGACGCTGTTCTCCGGTGCCTGGTCAAACAGCAGTGACAATGCCGTGCGAGCCTCTATCCGTTGTTGCAGTAAGGTAGTCAGATCGGCACGCTGGCTGGCGAGAGATTGGCGGGCCTGGACCAGATCCACAGCAGATACGGCACCGGCCTGGTATTTAATAGTGACGAGCTCAAGCGTCTTTTCTGCATAGGCAATACTCGCCTCACTGGTGGCGATGAGCTGATTCAGGTAGGCAATTTGCCAGTAGTTCGTCGCCGTCGTGCCGACCAGAGAGAGCGCCGTACTCTGCCGGTCCTCCTCCGTGGCCTCTGCCTCCCAGCGGCCAGCATCTCGTGCTCCCGCAAGTTTGCCCCACAGATCTACTTCGTAACTTACCGTTCCGGTGATGTTATGTGATTGTGTATCGGTGTTGCTATTCAGATCACGGCTGATCCCGCTGTTGGCCACGCCGCTCACGGAAGGCGTCAGGTTGGTATCGGTCAGCCTGGACGTAAGTTGGGCCCGGCGGACTTTAATGGCAGCTGCGGTCAGATCATTGTTGGTTCGGAGTGCCCGTTCTATCAGGTCGCTCAGTACCGGATCATTGAAGTTTTTCCACCACTGCTCCCGGTCCGCGATTGCCGTGCCGGTTGTTGCTCGACCTTGCCATTGCTGCGGCAATACAACGTGCGTCGTCGTATAGTCGCTTCGGGGCAGCAGGGAGCACCCGGGCATCAACAGGCTGCCTGTGAGTGCCACGGCAATCATTCTGCTGTATTGAGTTTTAAAATACCTGGTCATAATAATTTTTACTCCCGGGCCAATGCTTCGATCGGATCGAGCCGGGCAGCATTACGCGCCGGAAGAAAACCGAAAATAACCCCGATCAGTGATGAGCAGAGAAATGCTGAAACAATGGACATAATGGAAAACTTCATGGCAAAACTTTTGACAAACAACGTGAAAATCATCCCTAAGCCATACGAAAAGAGAATGCCGATCGAGCCCCCGATCAGGCATACCAGAACCGATTCGATCAGAAATTGCTGCATGATGTCGCTCTGTCGGGCGCCGACCGCCATCCTGATGCCGATTTCATGAGTGCGCTCCGTGACCGATACCAGCATGATGTTCATGACCCCGATGCCGCCAACGACCAGTGAAATAACGGCAATCGCCGAGATCATCAGGGTCAGGGTGGCGGTTGTTTTTTCCACGGTTTTGAGAATGCTGTCGCTGCTGTTGGTGTAGAAATCCTTGATCCCATGGCGCTGCCTGAACAGCTTGATGATGCTCTGCTCGGCAATCTGGTTGGATACGCCTTCCCGGACACGTACCGTGATAGAATTGAAATACTGTTGTCCCAGCAATCGGCTCATCGCGGCGGTATATGGCATCCAGACCTGCAAATTCTGATTGGAACCGAAAGGACTTTCCTTTTCCTTCGTCACCCCGATAACCTGGCAGGGGAGTGTGCCGAGAAGAAGTACTTTCCCGATCGGGTCTTCTTTGGCAAAGAATTTTTTGCGGGTGTTCTGGTCGATAACAACCACCTGCGCCTGTCTTTTGACATCTCCTGCATCGAATAGCGTACCTTGCGCAATTTCGTAGCCACGAACACGGAAATACTGTTCGCCGACCCCGCCGACAGAGGCTGTTGCCGTTATGTTCCCGTATCGCAGCAACTGATTACTGTTGACGCCTGGCGTGGCGCTGTCCACGTATACCTGAGATTTCAATGCCTCAAGATCGGATGGGACAAGAGTGTAAATGCTGCTTGCCTCCTCATCCCCCCAGTCTTTGCCCGGATAGACATCAATGACATTCGTGCCCATTGAGCTGATGTCGTTGATCACTTTCTGGCGTGCGCCCTGTCCGAGCGCTACCACAGAAACCACGGAGGTTATGCCGATGATGATCCCGAGCATGGTAAGTAGTGTCCGCATCCGGTGGGAAGACATTGCCAGTAGAGCCATCATGAACGCTTCGGCAAAGCGACCCCACGTGGCCTGAAACATGGTGGCCGGCTTGGTAATTACTGGTTTTTCCAAAACTGCGACGCTATCCGTTAACTTCGTGTTCGGATTGGGCTGGTCGCGGATGATTTCACCGTCGCAGAGTTCGATGATGCGCTCGGCATTATTGGCCACCTGCATGTCGTGAGTGACCAGGATAATAGTGTGGCCACGACCGTGCAGCTCGTGCAAAACGTTCATCATTTCCTGGCCACTCTTGCTGTCCAGGGCGCCGGTTGGTTCGTCGGCGAGGATGACATCGCCACCGTTCATCAGCGCGCGTGCAATACTCACTCGCTGCTGCTGTCCGCCCGAGAGCTGGTTGGGACGATAGTCGAAGCGATCTTTCAGGCCGAGCCGGGTAAGCAGCTCATATGCCCGGCTCCGGCGAAGAGCTTTGTTGACACCGGAATAGACGGCCGGTATCTCAGTGTTTTGGGTTGCCGTCAAGTGTGGCATCAAGTGATAGCGTTGAAAGATGAAGCCGAAGTGTTCCCGGCGCAGCCTGGCTAGTTCATCGCCGGATAATGCTCCGGTTTCCAAGCCGTTGATCTTGTAGCTACCCTCGCTGGGGCGGTCCAGACAGCCAAGGATGTTCATCAGGGTTGATTTCCCGGACCCGGAAGCTCCGACGATTGCAACCATTTCGCCGGCATGAACGGTCAGCTCGATCCCTTTCAGAACTGGGTTTTCCTGCCCCCCGGTGATAAAACTGCGCCCGAGAGCGGACAACTCAAGTAATGGCTTGTTCATGCTCAACGTCTCCCGCCGTGGGGCGGTCCCGGGTTCTGAGTGGTGGTTGCCGGCACAGACGTGCTGTCGCCAACAACAACCTTGTCGCCCTCGTGTAGCCCATCGATTACCTGCACATAGACATTGTTGTTGATTCCAACGCGGATGGTGCGGGTTCCGGGAATATTGTCCCGCACAATTTGCACTGTATAGCGACCATCCTTCAGTTTGTCGCCAAGAGCGGAAGCCGGAATACACAGGGCATTCTTTGCTTCATTCAGCACGATGGCCACCTGTGCTGTCATGGAAACCCGCAGCTTGTGGTCAGGATTGGGGACTTCAAACAGGCCGTTGTAATAAATTGCCGCAGTAGTATTGCTGCTGGTGCTACTGTTGTTACTTGTGCCGGTCGAAGTCGGCCCCGGTTCTATTGCCCGCAATTTACTGTAATAGCGCGTATCGGCATCTCCAAGCAGGGTGAAATATGCAGTCAGTCCCGGTTTGACTCGTGTGATATCCGCTTCAGATATTTTCGCCTTCACGGTTATGGTATCCAGATCAGCCAGCGTAAGGATTGTGGTGGCCGACTGGGTGGACACCACCGTCTGCCCTTCCTCTGTTTCTATGGAGATAACGACCCCATCCATGGGAGCACTGATGCGTGTATAACCCAAGTTTGCCTGTGCCGTATTAACGGCAATAGTAGCTCTTTTTATCTGGGCATCCAGAGAAGATATGTCCTGACGAGTGCTCTCAAGCAACGCCTGGGCGCTCTCCAGATCCGCCCGGGAAGCCGCATCTCCGGCAACCATCAGTTTTTGACGCTTATATGCCAAATCATATTCTTTCAGCAGTGCCTGCTTTGAGCGTTTTTGCGCCTGCAGGTTTTCAACTTGTGCTGCTGAATCTTTCAGCGTGTTCTGTTGCAGCACCGGGTCGATCTCGGCCAGGAGTTCCCCTTTTTTGACCTTGTCACCCAAGGCGACGTGCAGTGTCTTCAACTGTCCGGAAACCTGTGCGCCAACTGCGACCGTTTTGAAAGCCTGCAAAGTGCCGGTTGCCAGAACTCTTTCCTCAAGGTTCATTTTTGAGGCGTTCGCGGTGATATAGGTTATTTTCTTAGTGGTAAAAAAATAGTGCTTGATCAACGCTCCTGCGCCTGCCAGGATACAAACGAGAATAACTCCAATAGTTAACCGTTTCCGCAATGTTTTTGTCATTATACCAATCCTGACCATCTTCTTGAGTTCGGAGAGAATCCGGCTCACCACCGCCTTCTGGATGCGGGCGAGCTGCGGATTCTCCTGAAGGATTTCGCGCGACACGTTGAGCGGCAGGTCGCTCGAATCGACCACGCC
>JAQUCQ010000160.1 GCA_028686145.1 Desulfuromonadaceae bacterium
ATCGGAACACCTGAATTATCACGTATAAGAACGACAAGGTCACCCAAATCTGATCCAGAACCACTGCCTGAACCACTGCCCGCAGAAAAGGCGGTCCCACAGATAATGACACAGCAAAACACAAGCATAACAGCCGAACATAATCTAGAAGTTTTCATGACATCTCCTTTTTGTTAGTGTTAGTTGACCGGCTTATTTACACATTATGATTTAATTAAAAATATCATAATCTTGACACCACCGCTTTACAATTTCGGTTTTTAAAAAACAGTTTTTATTGCCATAATTCAATAAGTAATACCTAATGATATATCTATAGCACCATACATGCCAAATCGTACGTTACTTATATTATTATATTATATGTTATAATCTTAAATATAATTTAGGAAAATACACGGCTTTTCTTACAGTAGTGTCGGAACTTTTAACAGAATTTATCTGGAGGGAGCGAAGTAAAAATCAAGGTATCAATCAGGCATCAGGTGATGCCCATCAGATAGTCTGCAGATCTGGAAGTAGAAATAATTCTGGAGGAGTGATGGCCATGTAACGGATAAAGTTTGAAGGTGTTGTTTATCCTGTTACGGCGGGTGGCAATGAGCATTATAACTGTTGTTACATAGCGGGATAGTCACTTGTGAATAACGACTTTATATCCAGTCAGATACGCGCAAATTGACCGTTTAACTCCACAAACTCAATAGCATCTTGCTCCCCATCACAATCAGCAGCAGGGCAAAGATTTTCTTCAGTTTGTCAATCGGCAGACTGTGCGCCAACCTTGCGCCGAGCGGGGCGGTAACAATGCTGGCAGCGGAGATGCCGAGCAATGCGGGAAGATATACAAAACCGAGGCTGTACGATGGAAGCGGTGCCGACAGGCCGTTAATCACGTAGCCGAGCGCCCCGGCCAGGGCGATGGGAAGGCCGATTGCTGCCGACGTGCCGATGGCGCGGTGAATGGCGACATTGCACCAGGTAAGAAACGGCACCGACATGCTGCCTCCGCCGATGCCGACCAGGCTGGAAATCACCCCGATCACCCCACCCGCTCCGAACATCCCCGCACACCCCGGAAGCTGGCGATGTGGTTTGGCCTTGATATTAAGCAACATCCGGATGGCGACGTAGAAAAGGAAGATGACAAAAAAAACTTTGAGGAAGTGGGTGGAAAGCTGGGCCGCAATGCATGAGCCGCCAAAAGTGCCGACCAAAATGCCGAAGCTGATGCGCCGCACTACAGGCCAGTCAACCGCTCCCCGCAGATGGTGGGCCCGCAGACTGGAGATTGAGGTAAAGATGATAGTGGCCAGAGAGGTACCGAGGGCAAGATGGAGAGTGTGAGCATCCGACAGGTGCCTGGAGGTAAAAATAAAGGTAAGCACCGGAACAATGACCAGACCGCCGCCAACCCCAAGCAAACCGGCCAGGACTCCGGCGAACGCCCCGAGGGCGATATACATGAACCACACCGTCATTTTAATTCTCCCGGTCAGATATTGGCGGCCATCACAGGCGGTGGGCAGAACGTGGTGGTGTCAAGCCACCGTGGGGCAAAGCAGCAGCCAACGAAGAGAATGAATCCGGGTTACCAGCCACCGGTGCAGATGCCCATTGTCATCCCGTGCAGCAGGTTGTACGACTGGCCGCCGCCGGTCTTTGAGGCAACATCACAGCGATAAAATTCTTCAAAGATACGCTTTAATTCCCTTCGAGGAAAATTACGGGCCTGTGTCACAATATCACCCAGAAAAAACGCATTTATATTGAGTTCCCTGCCGATATCGGCCTGCGGCATTTTTTTGTCGAGCAGTTCTCTGACGCGCCATAACTTTCTGAAATGGCTGATCAGGGCACCAATTATCATCGGCGCATCTTCGCCATGAAGGAACAGCGCATCGAGACTTCTGATGGAATTCGACAGATCACGCATGCCGAGAAATTTTGCCAGCTCAAAGGCGGTATAGGCTTTGCTGCTGCTGGCCATGGTTCGGACATCATCAAGGGCAATACGCGACTTTGAGCCGGCGTAAGCCACCAGCTTTTCAACCTGTGAGCTCAATTCCTGCAGGTTATTGCCGATCAGCGCTGCCAACAGTTCAGCGGCAGGCGTCTCAATCGGCTTTCCCTGGGCGACCGCTTCAGTTTGAATGAATCCGGCCAGCTTGTTATCATAGAATCGCTTGTATTCCACCAGCACGCCATGCTTTTTCAATTCCACAAAAAATTTCTTGCGTTGATCGATCTTAGTGCCGGTCAAGAGTAGGCAGGTACCGGGCGATGGGTTCTTGATATACGGCAGCATGACTTCAAGGGCATCGGCCTTTAACTGTTCGGCCCGCTTCACCAGAACCGCGCGACGTTCTGAAAACATCGGCAGGGTCTGGGCAGAATCAATGATATCTACCCCTTTGGATTCATTGCCAAAGTACACATTGAAATTAAAATCTTTCAGAGCCGGGTCTATGGCCCGTTCAAGCAGCATCTGAACCGCACGCTCAACCAGAAACTGCTCTTCGCCATACAGAAAACAAACTGTTGGAATCGTGCCTTTCTTTAGTGATAGTTCGAACTCTTGCGCTGTCATGATCAATAGGACTCTTCCACGGCAGAAATGAATTTCTGCGCGAGTATACGTGACACAGCATGGAGAGCCTGCTCTTCGGCATTGCGCTGCAGGGCAAGATCCCTGTTAGCCGGATATTGCTTTACCGCCTGGATCTGACCTTTCCAGAGCGGCGCTGTCTGACCTTTTTTGGTAATTTCCACTTCAACATTCAGAGATAATTTGTATTCACGAGCCTGGTCAATGGCACTATAGGACACGGCCTTGCTGGAATATGAAACGATCCGCGCCTTCATAACAAGATCAGCATCCCCTTCACTGCTTGCAGGGCGCAGTCCGCGCAGGGAATAAAGTTCCTCATAAAACCCGCGGCGCAGGACAGTTTGTGCATTTGGATTGACACTTTCGTTATTGAAAAATGGCACCCAGATTTTTTGGCCTGATCCAAGCCGGAGAGACGCAGAGTCCGTCAGATGATACCCGCACCCCGCTACTGTCAGCAACAGCACCACCATCAGACCTCGCACCCAAAACGAAACCGGCATCGCCTACCCCACCACAATATTGACGAGCTTGCCCTGAACGCAAATAACCTTGCGGACAGTCAGCCCCTCGATAAACTGGACAATCTTTTCATCTGCCAATGCCAGCGCTTTCAGTTCTTCTTCACCGGTGCCGGCGGCAACAGTAATCTTGGAACGCAATTTGCCATTAACCTGAATAACCATCAGCAGTTCTTCATCGATCACGGCACTCCGGTCATAGTCAGGCCAGGAGCATGAGGTTAATTCCGAGGTGTTGCCCAGCCGTTGCCACAACTCTTCTGTGATATGGGGAACAAAAGGAGCCATCAGCAGAATCACACTCTGGAGGGCTTCTTTCATCACTGCCGGATAATGCGGCGTCGCAAGCTCCGCAGGCTGAAGAATATTAAGCAGTTCCATGACAGAAGCTATCGCCGTATTGAAATGGAAGCGTTCTTCCAGATCTTCAGTGACTTTGCGGATCGTTTTATGTACGGCTCTGCGCAGGGTGCGCTCGTCGGCTGACAATGAGTCGGGGTCAAGCGGACCGGCGTTTCGTATCACATCAAGGCGATCATGAATCAGCTTCCAGATACGGCCCAGAAAACGGAATGAACCTTCTACGCCTTGGTCATTCCAGTCCAGGTCTTTTTCCGGCGGCGCGGCAAACAGGGAAAACAGGCGGGCGGTATCGGCCCCGTATTTCGAGATCAAGGCATCCGGGTCAACAACATTCCCTTTCGACTTGCTCATTTTTGCCCCGTCTTTAATCACCATGCCCTGGGTAAGAAGGTTAACAAACGGTTCATCGGCAGAAATATGCCCAAGATCACGCATTACTTTTGTAAAAAAGCGGGCGTAAAGCAAATGCAAGACCGCGTGTTCGATACCCCCGATGTACTGGTCAACCGACATCCAGTAGTCAACCGAATCGCGATCAAGAATGCCCTCATTGAAGTCAGGACAGCAATAGCGGAGGAAATACCATGATGACTGAACAAACGTGTCCATCGTATCGGTTTCGCGGCGGGCAGGTTTTCCACATACCGGGCAGGAACAGTTAACAAAGGACTCCATCTGGGCCAGAGGGCTTCCCCCCTCACCACTGAATTCGACATCTTTCGGGAGGACGACCGGCAGATCCTGTTCCGGCACCGGCACCACACCGCAACTATCACAATAGATTACCGGTATTGGATTGCCCCAGTAGCGCTGGCGGGAAATCCCCCAGTCCCTGAGCCGGAAATTGACTGTTGTGGTGCCATGTCCCTGAGCCTGGAGAAAGTCGGCGATCTCCTTCTTTGCGTCATCGCTTTGCATGCCGTCAAACTGCCCGGAATTTGTCATAACACCCGCTTCAGTATAAGCTTCGCACATGCTGGCCGGATCAAGCGTCGTTCCGGCCGGCTGGATCACAACTTTCAGCGGCAGGTCATATTTTTTTGCAAATTCAAAATCGCGCTGGTCGTGGGTCGGCACTGCCATGACAGCACCGGTACCATAATCCATCAATACAAAGTTGGCCAAGAATATCGGCATCCGGGCCCCGGTTAAGGGATTATTGCAGTATGAACCGGTAAAGACCCCTTCTTTTTCAAAATCATCGGCGGTACGTTTTATGCGATCGGTTTTTCTTATTTTATCGATGAATGCGACGACGGCATCCCTGCGATCATCGGTGGCAAGTTCAAGGGCACGGGGGTGTTCAGGGGCAAGCGACATGAACGTCGCACCGAAAACGGTGTCCTGGCGGGTCGTAAAAACCCGGATCGACTCCGTACCGTTTTCAACCGGGAAATCGATCTCGCACCCGTAACTCTTGCCGATCCAGTTGCGCTGCATAACAAGAACCCGCTCCGGCCAGCCAGGTAGATTAAAGGTATTTTCAAGAAGTTCCTCTGCATAATCAGTTATGCGAAAGAACCACTGATCAAGCTCTTTCTGCTGCACTTCGGTATCACACCGCCAGCAGCCGCCATCTTCAACCTGCTCATTGGCTAGTACGGTTTCGCATTTTGGACACCAGTTGACAAAGGAGGTCTTTTTATAGGCAAGCCCTTTGGCAAACATTTCCAGAAATAGCTTCTGTTCCCAGCGGTAATAATCGAGATCGCAGGTAGCCAGCTCACGATCCCAGTCGTATGAGAAGCCCATCTTCTTAATCTGATTCCGCATGTAGGTAATGTTTTCGTGTGTCCAGGTTGCGGGATGGCTCTTATTCTGTATGGCTGCGTTTTCAGCCGGCATACCAAACGCATCCCAGCCCATGGGATGCATGACATTAAATCCGCGCATTCTTTTAAACCGGCCGATAACATCACCAATTGAATAATTACGAACATGCCCCATATGAATACGGCCGGATGGATAAGGGAACATCTCCAGCAGATAGTATTTCTGTTTGTTCTCATCTACGGCAGCTTTAAATGTTTTATTGTTTTCCCAGATCGACTGCCATTTCTGCTCAACGTCTTTCGGTGTGTACTTCTGTTCCACGGTCGTTTCCTTTCGTATCTTAAAATATATAGTGTTGTTTTTTACTGCGATGACGACAGCTGCCAATCAGGCCTCTATCATGAATAACCACCCTGCAGAATAATTTCCGCGGCAACTTTGTCTAACGGCACGCATCGGTCTACAACGCCGGTAGCCACCGCTTCACGCGGCATACCATAGACGATGGCGGTTTCCTCTGATTCTGCAATAACGCATCCACCCTGTTCCTTGATGGCGCGCACTCCTTTGCTGCCGTCGTTCCCCATACCGGTCAGGATCACAGCTACGACCCGTTTACGATAAATGCCGGCACACGACTGCAGCATGACGTCAACTGAAGGCACATAGCGATCAGATTCTGAAGGTTCTTCGATCCGGGCGGTAACTTGTCCACCGCACACCTCAAAAACCATATTTTTGCCCCCAGGCGCGATCAGAACCATGCCGGGCAGGACAAGGTCGCCATCCTCCGCCTCCTTAACATCGAAATGTGAAGAACGGTTGAGCCGCTCTGCAAAGGCCTTGGTAAAACCGGCAGGCATATGTTGGGAAATGACAATTGCAAAGGGATATTTCTGCTCAAAAGCAGACAGTATCAGTTGCAAGGCAGGCGGGCCGCCGGTGGACGTACCAATCGCGACAAGATCGATAGCATGGTGTATTCCAACACCTGCTTTTCCTATCTGCGCCGGTTCGGCTGCGCGCTGCTCCGGAAGAGTTGCTTCGGAGTTTTGGCGAGCATGGATGACAGGTTTGAGTGCAAGAACCTGAAGAACTTTATTCTGCAGATCTTCTTTTATAGAGAGCAAATCAATCGACGCGCTGCTGGAAGGTTTCGCCACAAAATCAAGGGCTCCGAGTTCGAGCGCTTTAAAGACCTTGTCAGCCCCGCTCAGGGCGCTGATAACAATTACCGGCAATGAAAAACGGGTGGTCAAAATACGCAGCAACGTAAATCCATCCATCTTGGGCATTTCAAGATCAAGGGTTACCAGATCAGGTTTCAGTGCAATAACCTTTTGGATGCCCTCTTCACCGTTGGTTGCATACCCCACAACCTCGACAGATTCAATTCCTTCCAGCATCCGGGTTATGCTGCGGCGACTAAATGCAGAATCATCGACAACAACAATCTTGATCTTTTTCATCGTGCACCTCCTGATGAAGAAAGATCAGGTTTTTGGTAAATCATATCGTTTTTAAAGTGGCGGAGTGTAAACAGCGTCGTGATATTCATAAGAGATTCAGAGTGTCCCAACAAAAGATACCCGCCATCAAACAGTGCTGAATGAAATGATTCAATGACACGTTTTTTTGCTGCCTGGTCAAAATAGATAATTACGTTACGGCAAAAAACAAGGTCTACCTTGCCGAGCATTGTCAGCCGGTGCGTGTCAAACAGATTGAGATGACTGATAGTAACCAACTCCCGGATAGAATCATTTACCTTATACCCATCATTTTGTTGATGAAAAAAACGGCGCAGGTCGCTTTCACCGGTCGCTCGAAAAGATGATTTACCATATACGGCACGACGTGCATGCTGCAAAACTTTCTGGCTGATGTCGGTGCCGATAATTTCGATTCTCCACCCGCGCAGCTCGGGAATGGTACTCAGCAGCATTGCAATGGTGTATGGTTCTTCTCCGGTTGAACATCCCGCACTCCATATCCGTAGCGAACGATTTCCACGAGCAGTTTTACTTTTGATCAGTTCAGGAATTATTTCATCGGTAAACGCTTTGAGCTGGAACGACTCGCGAAAGAAATAGGTTTCGTTAGTTGTAAGAACATCCATGATGTCCATGAGTTCCTGATCTTTATTACGGTTATACTTTAAGTAATGATAGTAGTCGTAAAAAGAGGGGAGATTCAAATCTGTTAACCGGTGGGAAAGGCGCTTTTCAAGAATATACTTGG
>JAQUCQ010000161.1 GCA_028686145.1 Desulfuromonadaceae bacterium
AAAGAATTTACCGCCAATGTTCCAGCCGCGCACATGGCGCCGGTAAACAATGTATGAAGATCGTCAGCGGTATAGATAAACAGGAACAGCGATATGAGCTCAAAGCTGAGGATATAGCTCATGATTGTTGATATGAGATAGGTTCTGCGTTCAAGCTCCAGTTGCTGTTCGCTACCGCAGGCAGGATCCCAGTAGCGAATAATTCGTATACCATAATATCCGGCATAGATTCCCATTCCAGAGACCAGCAGTGCAATCAGCATCAACGCCAGAGCAGCGGGATGCAAAATCACCGGCAACTCCGGATATCCACAATAGCACCGTCGCGCATTTCAACAAGCGAGTCTATCAGTGGCGAATCAAATACGATAGGGTCATGGCTGGCGATCAGCACACTCTTCCCCTCCCCCTTCAGCCGTCCTGCAATGGCCATAAACTCCTGTGACAACTTTGAATCCAAGTGGGCTGTCGGCTCATCAGCAATTATAATGGAGGGGTTGTTGATCAGCGAACGGGCGATGGCTACCCGTTGCAGCTCGCCACCAGAAAGCAGCTCAACTCTTTGCCCTGCAAGGCGTGAAATACTAAACTGTTCCAGCAGATTCAAGGCACGGGCACGAAAGAGAGCACGTGCCTCACCGGTCGGATATGCAGGTAGCATGACATTTTCAAGAACCGTAATTCCTTTTACAAGATTGAATTGCTGAAAAATGAAACCGAATGTGGAGCGGCGAATCTCGTTTAAAAAGCGCTCCGGCAAGCTGGTGATTTCGACCACCTCCAGCCCTTCCTGTTGAAATGGCATCGCAGCCGCCACCCCGCGCAGAAATATCCGCCCGGATGTTGGACGGGCCATACAGCCTATCATCGTCAGAAGTGACGTTTTGCCGGAACCACTCGGACCTTTAAATATCGTTATCTGCTGCGGATGCACCGTGAGGGTGACATTATCAACGGCGGTAAACTGATTCGGCTTGCCGCTGTTAAATAACTTTGTAATGCCTGACAGCTCGATCACGTCAATACCTCATAGCAGCATCAGGGTCGATTGTAGCCGCCCGCCAGCAGGGTATAATTGTTGCGGTCGTATAAGGCACAACCGTTAGGAAGAACAGTACCGACAATTGATAGGCATCAACTACCGGAACCAACTGGAAACTGGGGTAAATTACCGACCATCCTTTAAGTGCCTGAGCAAAAAGTGGTGCCGAGAGGAAAAAAACATGCCCATAGGCCAGCACAACTCCCAGCAAAAAAGCCGTAAGCGAGATTACCAAACCTTCCCAGAATTTGAGGAGCAGGACATCAGAAGTCTCCCACCCGATTGATTTGAGAATGCCTATCTCCTTGCGTTCATCAGCTGAAAGGCCGGTGGCCTTGTCCCAAGCAAAAATAATAAATGAAATCAGTGCGGAGGTCAGGAGAATCAGTGTCATCCCTCCGCGCCAATCAAAGATTGATTGGTAGGTGCGCTGGATTTCGCTCTTCAGGATCGGACGGGAATCGGGAAACATACCGGCGATCTTGGCGGCAACGGTTGACATCTCTTTTGGATTACGTACGGTTACTGCCAAATCGGTTGCCTGACCACCCGGAAAATTGAACAACTGATGGAAATCGTCCGGAGATATGACAATCAGGTCAGCGGCAGCAAGATCAGCGCCATGCGGATATATCGAGTTTATTTCCAGCATCACCGGAGATTTGTCATAACTTATCAGTGGCAAGAGATCACCAACCGCCAGATTGCGGGCTTTTGAGACACCGGCACCAATTATGGCGCTCCCAGACGCCACAGCGGGGTCCTCACTGGCCATAATCGTATAGTTTGCACCGTTCAGAGCATCATAGTAATATCCCCACAAACGAGGTCGCACCGCCGTCACACCTCTGATCTTGGCTATTTCAACGGCATAATCAGCCGGCACCAGATCCTGCCGGCCTGCCATCAGTCGCTGCACGATCATATCGGGAGCATCACTTAAAATAATAGTGGCCTCCTTTTTCAGTGCGGTTACGAAGAATGCCAATGATGCCAGCATAAAGATAACCAGCAGATATATTGCCAGAAGCGACAGGTTCTTGGCTCTTCTGCGCAGGAGCGAGGCAAGGGTGAAGTCAAGGATATTCAGATGGCGTTCGAGAGCTTGTTTCATGGAGTATCACGAGTAAGAATATTTGGCAGAATCATCGAACCGGAAGGGAAATGTTCCAGAGCCAGAGGATGCTCCTGAAAAGCCGCATGGCGATCCGCCAAGGCCGGATGACGTGTGTAGCGGGCTTCTGTGGCCAGGCAGAGATCTGTCACATGGAGACCCTGTAATTTCGTCATCTGCAGTTTTATTTCATCTGAGGAGTACCGCTGGGTATAATGAGCATGCAACGGCAGCAATAAAAAGATGGCCAGAATTGCCGCGGTAAAAAGCAAATACTTCACTGAACGACGCATGCAGAATCCTTAATTGAGTGATTGTATGGTCTGCCGGGAAATCTCGTTGAAACGCAGAATGAACTTGCCTTTGTGATCAAGCTTGAAAGATCGGGCATCCTTCTCCGTTTTGAACGGGACCAGTTCGTTTCCCATCGGCCCATAGACGTCACTGCCGGATACAAAAAAAGCGGTACGCGCATCAATTCTTTCCAGCGAGTAATATTCCTTCACAGTCAGCGCAACAATATCGGCCTGCAGCTTCCCGGGGGTATACCGGGATGTGTTTAAATAATGGCTGAACATATCCTTCGGTCCGTCATAATAAAAAGTTGCACCATCCTTGAAGTGAGCCGTTGCGGTCCAATCGGGGAATTTGGCAACGAACATTCCGCAGACCGGGCACTTGGCACCGGGTGGAACGACGACAGCAGCCTTGTTGGCCGCCAGACAGACTGACATCATAAGAAAACAGATCAGAATAACTACCGGGATGAGTCGTTTCATAAAACACCACATTTTCAGTTAGTTTCTGCCATGTCCAGCGCTTCTTTGTATGTAGCCAGCTTACCGCCGTACTTCGCGACAAATGCAACAGCGTCAGCTTTTTTTGCAAAAGCCCATTTCGGCACCCGCGTCATGACACCTTTTTTTTCGCCTCCAAGAACCCAGGTAGCTTTTTTAGCATTAACCAGTTTTTTGGTATTTAAATCGGCAACTTCTATCGTCTTCACCACTTTGTTTTTTTGGTCCTTCATTTCCGTAACAGCGCAATGAATGCTGCATACTCCAACAGACGAGCCATCTGCATAGGTAATCAGCATTCGTGAATATGCAAATTTTTCCCGATCCATGCCGCAGTGCGCGCATGCTCTATATTTTACAACATCAGCATGATTTGATCCGACGGCAACTTCTGTCATGTGATCATGCCCGTCATGACCTGACATTTGTCCTGCCAGAACAGTGCCGCTACTCAGTAGCAACGCTGCAACAACATAACTCGGTAAAAAATGTTTTTTCATGATTACGCCTCCCTCAAATTCATAGATTGGTAAACTCTACATCATTTTTTTTATCCGCGCAACAGCAGCACATTGTTAATGTGGGAGAATAGTTGAGTTAAAAGTTTCAGAATTTGCTTTGACGGCGGCTTGCGCTGAGTGATATTGTACCCGGCAGAAGAAACAAGTTATTACCATTTTGGCCCAGATATATAATAAATGCGTTTCCCCAGCAAACCAAAAGACACACCATCATGAGCAGATTTGAACTCCTGCGTGCATCCTGACAAGAGAACACCAGCCATTCAAAATCGCATCAATCGGAGATTTTTTGTTACGCATGCAAACTCCTCCCCCTGCAAAAATAACGTGGTCCGATTCAGCCAGATTATTTCTCGCCGTTTTTGTTTTTATAACTCTTGTCATATGTGTCTGTTATAGCTTGATTCAACAACAAAAAAAACTTTTACTCACCCAAAAATACGAAGAGATTTCAACCATTGCAGACCTTAAGACCTCCCAGATAGTACAATGGCGCAAGGAGCGCTTTGCCGAAGGAGCATCAATACGTGCAAATGCGATGATGGCCCGTCGCATCAATGACTACATTGCTGACAAGAGCAAAAATATAATTCTTCAGGAATGTAAACTTTGGCTGTCAAGCCTGGTTGACCTCGGTGAATACAGCAACGGAGTCATCTTTTCCCCCGACGGTGAAATAATTACTTCAGATTCAGAGATACCTCTGCCACTGTCGCAGCATTACCAACAACTGGTTACTGAAGCTGCCACAGAACAAGAATTAATACTTTCGAATTTCCATCGTGACAATGGTATCGGAACCTATAACATAAACCTCGCCATTCCGATCATGCAAGCTGACCGGTGTATTGCCGTACTGGTGCTCGATATCGACCCGGCCAAACGCCTATATCCACTTGTCAAATCCTGGCCAACCGCCAGCTCATCAGCGGAAACTCTGCTTGTAATGCGTGAAGGTGATTCCGTTCTTTTCCTGAACAGCCTCCGATATCGAACAAATACAACCACACCGTACTTGCTTCCGCTTACCAATCACGCCGTACCGGCGGTGAGAGTTGCTCTTGGACAGGAGGGAAGCTTTGAAGGAATCGATTATCGCAATACCAAGGTGCTTGCTACGACCAGAATTGTACCCGGTACGCGATGGGGGGTTGTTACTAAAATTGATGTCAGTGAAGTAATGGCACCACTTTTAAAGACGACCCTGATGGTGTCGTTTGCTGGAGTGGTATTAATTTTCACCGAAATTCTCGGCATCTTCCTGTTAGGCACCCGCAGAAAAGCGGAAATGCTTCGCAAGATGGTTACAATTGAGCAGCAACATAACCTTGAGCTGAAGAAATCAGAAGACGCCTTGATCCAGTCACGTGACTACCACATGAAATTACTGGAAATTTTCCCTTCCCTCGTCTGGCGTTCAGACATCAACGCCCATTGTGATTATTTTAACCAGACGTGGTTGGCTTTCACCGGACGGTCACTTGCTCAGGAACTGGATGACGGCTGGATGGACGGAGTTCACCCAGAAGATCTTGAGCGGTGCGTCACAACCTACAGAGAGGCATTTAGCATCCAGCAAGCTTTTAACATGGAGTATCGTCTGCGCTTTAATGACGGCAGCTATCACTGGATCAATGATCATGGCTGCCCCTACTACGATCTGAACGGCGCTTTTGCTGGCTACATTGGCAGCTGTTATGACATCACTGTACAGAAAAATGCCGAATCCGAACTTCAAGGTATTCATGCTCATCTGGAACGGCAGATTACTGAAAGAACAGCCGATCTCTCAGAAATAAACTTACTTCTCCGCCAGGAAATAGCCGAACGTGAGACCCTTGAGCAACGACTGCTCAACGCCAAACGACTTGAGGCGATCGGCCAGATTGCTGGCGGTGTTGCCCATGAAGTGCGTAATCCGTTGAATGCTATTCTCACCATAACCGAGGCCCTGTTCAGGGAGAATGAAATTGCTTCCAACCCTGAACTGGAGCCGTTCATCCAACATATCAGAACACAGGTCAACCGTCTGGCCCAACTGATGAACGACCTGCTTGACCTGGGAAGAACGATTCCAGCAGCCTGTTTGCAACCAGTACCACTTACCCAAGTATGCTGTGAGGCCTTAGATCTCTGGAAGTCCACCGGCACATCTAATAACAAGCAAGGCATCTTGACCTCCGATGATGACGGCAAGCCGATCCTGGTTTTAGCTGATGGCCTCAAACTGCAGCAGGTATTTTTTAATCTGCTGGAAAACGCCGGATCCCACACTCCAGACAGCAGCAAAATTATGGTTAGACTGAACCATGATGGCCTTGATAGTGTCAGAGCCATGGCCGTCGTACAGGTAATCGATCAGGGAACCGGCATACCTGAAGAGAAACTCTCACACGTTTTTGAACCTTTCTATACCGATCGAAAAGGCGGCACCGGTCTCGGGCTCGCCCTTGTCAAACACTTTATTGAAAACATGGGCGGAACTGTACAGATTTGGAACAATAGCCCACCACCAGGATGTACCGTTGAAATTTGCATCCCGCTTTACCAGGAGGAATCAAATTGAAACCCAACGTACTATTAATTGAAGACAATGCTTCCACCCGTTTCGGATTTGTCCGCTATTTTTCTAAAGATGGCTATGAGATCCATGAAGCGGCAAATCTTGCCGAGGCGACAGCTATTCTTGCCGCCCGACGTTGTGACATCATAGTTCTTGACATAAACCTGCCGGACGGGAACGGAATTGACTTTATCCACACAGCACGAACTCAAGACCCGTGCATTCCGATCATTGTTATAACCGGTGAAGGCGATATTCCTCTCGCCGTTGAGGCCATGCAACGCGGGGCGGACAACTTCCTGACCAAACCGGTCGATAATGCCGCTCTCGCTGTGTTTATGTCTAAAACACTCGAAATAGGAATCCTGAAAAAACAGCAATCGGCTCGAAAACAACTCGAAAAGAGAAATGTGTTCTTTGTCGGCAGCAATAAAATCATTCAGGAAGTTCATACGCTGGCTCTTGCAGCTGCAGCCAGTGACATACCGGTACTCATTACCGGTGAGACCGGCACTGGCAAAGGAATGCTTGCCCGATGGATTCATCAGAACAGTTCTCGCGCATCAAATGAATGCGTCGAACTGAATTGCTCCGGCCTGAGAGGAGAAATGCTTTCACGGGAAATTTTCGGGAATGTCAAAGGCGCTTTCACTTCTGCCGATCAAGACCGCAAAGGACTACTTGATGTTGCTGACCGGGGGACACTGTTTCTGGATGAAATCGGCGACATGAGTATTGATGTCCAGGCACAGTTCCTCAAAGTGCTTGAGGATAAAAGTTACCGACGGCTTGGCGATATAAAACTGTTGAGAAGTAATTTTCGCCTGATTTGCGCGACACACCACGACATTGATTCATTAGTGGAGTTGGGGCAGTTTCGGCGGGATCTTATTTTTCGGATCAACATGATGAAACTACACTTACCGCCTCTCAGAGAGTGCATGGATGACGTTCCGGCATTGACCTCATATCTGCTCCGCTCGCTCGGTTCAACCTCTGATGTTCTTACCGATGAATGTATGAAATTGCTCCTTGCCTATCCATGGCCCGGCAATATCCGCGAATTGAAAAGTGTTCTTGAGCGGGCCCTGTTGATCACACCGCCCGGCGCAGTTATTCGCCAGTCAGCTTTTTCAAACCTGACCCCCAATCGCCCTCCCAAATCTGTTCAAAACCAGCGCACGGTACAGGAGGTTGAGGGGGAACATATCAGAGCCGTACTAGATCAGACGGGTGGCAACATTGAAAAGGCAGCAAAAAGCCTCAATATTTCTCGCGCTACCCTTTATCGGAGACTCAAACAAAATCAGTAGGGCTACAAACCAGCCCCCCTTTCTCATCACATCTGTCTCAAATTGCGATTTTTTCTCCTTTTGAGACAATTCAGCATTTGTATAATCGAACAACCTGCCGATTTCATTCACATCAAAAACAAAACCACGTCGGCACAATTCTTGATGGGCAGAT